>CAZRSM010000326.1:0-10271 GCA_964602755.1 uncultured Planctomycetales bacterium | reverse complement strand
TCGAGGCGCTGCCGGTGGTCAGCAGCAGCTTGCGATCGTTGAGCGGGTCGGTCTGCTGCCAGAAGGTCTCCAGATCGGCCTGCGAAACGTAGGAGTCGAAGTTCTCGGCCAGCGCGGTGCCTTCGGCGTAGACGATCACCGGCGCCGAGAAGTCGCTGGTCTGGCCGAAAGCCGTCTGCGTGGCGGTCAGCACGTCGCCCACGGTGAGCGTCAGCCCGGTGAAGGTGGCCAGCCCGCTGACCGGTGTGGTCGTGCCGGCCGAGGTGCCGTTGACGTACAGCTCGGCGGTATCGGCGTACTGCGAGCAGTCGACCAGCACCTGGGTGTCGGTGTCGACCACCGGGGCGCGGATCACCGGCGGCTGGATCGGATCGGGCACCGGAGCCTCGAACTGCAGCTCGTCGATGGCCACGTCGATCAGCGTGGCCGTATCGGCCGGGTCGTTGACGAAGGCGATGTGCTCGAAGACGCCGCGCATGTTGGGGGTGCTCAGCACGCCGTCGCCGGTGAAGCCGGCGATGCCGCTGCCCTGGGCGACGCCGTCGAGGTAGACGGTTCCGGTGGCCAGGTCGAACTCGACCTGCACGGGGTTGGGACTGGGCGACAGGTAGAGGACGGGCTGGGGCACGGGGTTGTTGGCCCCGCCGCCGACGCCGCTGACGCCGACCCACTCGATGGGGCCGGTCACGCCGCCGTCATCCATCTGGGGCACGTCGACGTCGGTTTCGCGGATGCCGATGCAGATGCCCACCCGTCCGAGGAACAGCTCCGAGCGGTTGGTGATCTTGAAGCGCACCTTGCCGGCCAGGTGGACCGAGGGGTTGGGCCGCTCGGGCCCGTTGTAGGTGGTCAGGCGCACCCAGGCGTTGGGATCGGCCGGATCGGCCCAGTTGAAGAAGACCTGCATGGCCGCGGCGCCTTCGGTCTGCAGACCCGAGGCCCGGAAGGCGGCGTTGTAGTCATAAGCGCCGGCGGAGTTGGGGATCACGTTGGCGGCGGTGGAGCCGGACCACTCGGGGATGCGGAACATCTCCTGGCTGGTGGCCGGGTCGTCGATGGGCGGTCCGTTGAAGCCGACCAGCTCGGAGAGGTACTGCGCCGACGCCATTGTCGGCAGCAGCAGCACCAGCCCCGAGATGAGGGAGAGGCGGGCAAGTCTCATGGGGTCATCCTCCTTGTCGACGACCGCGTGCGGGGTCCGGTGCACGGGGCCGCCGGGGTGCCAGGGGTTGTCTCGTAGCCGGTTTCGCCGGCCGGTGCCACGGCCCGGCGGGAGCCGCTCTACTGCGTCGGCAAAAACAGTGCTCCGCCCGGTCGCTGACGCGATCGGAGCGGAGCACCTCCTCCCTTGCAACGCACGTAGACGGGCCGCTCGTCAGTGCCGCCCCGACGCTGCCGTCTGCTCGATCTGGCATTCCACACGGGCCCTCCCGCTCCGCGGCTCCGGCGTTGTGCGGGGCGCGGGGACTAGCGGCGGCGCAGCAGCGCCAGGCCGCCGAGCACGAGCAGCGCCAGCGACGCCGGCTCGGGAACGATGGACACGACCACGTTGTCGATCCAGGCCTGGTGGCCGTTGGCCGTCAGGTCCGAGCCGAGCACGACGGTGTCGAAGCCGAAGTTGTTGGGCCGCGGCTCGACCTCCTGCAGCACGTTGTCGACGTAGAAGCGAACCTCACTGCTGGTGACCTCGATGAGCATGCGGTGCCAGCCGACGCTGCGCTGCACGGCGCCCGGCTCCTCGTCGAGGGTGTTCCAGTTGGTCCCGAAGGTCACGCGACCCTGGTAGTAGCTGCCGTCGAAGGCGTCGCCCGAGTTGTTGTAGACGCCGATCGCCAGCAGGTTCTCCAGGTCACCGCTGCCGTAGGCGTCGCCCGAGTAGCCGCGCAGCTCGACGTAGTGGCGGGCGCCGTTCCAGAACGTGTCGGCGCCGGCATCGTCGAGGTAGAAGTCGAAGCACAGGTGCAGCGGCTGGGCATCGGTGCCGTTGTAGTCGCCGCCCAGGTTGCGTGCCAAACGGCCCTGGAAATTGGCCCCCGGGCTGGGCATCGCGTACGACGGCTCGGGGTTGCCGAAAAGGGTGTCGAGGTGGTAGTCGGGGTTGGAACTCGCCGCGTTCCACACGGCGTTGAGGGCCGCGTCGTCCGGGTAATCGAACGAATCGCCCATGATGATGACGTTCGCCAGCGTCGTGGTCGCAAACAGCGCCACGACCGACAGAGCCAGAACCTTGCGCATTGTGAGACCTCCTCCTGATTGCATGAATCGCGTCCGACAGAGCACGCCGGCCGCCACGGTGGCGGTGCCGAGCCAGCGTCCCCGAAGTAAACCGCTCAAGATCGATCGAACCGTGCCCCGCACACACGGGGCGCTCGCGCAGCCGATTTGCCTGAAGTTGGACCGGTGCGTCGCTTCATTCCCGTAACGCCCGCGGGCGGCACGCCGGGCAGCCGCCCCCGCGCCGCCAGACCTCGGACTCGCCTGGTCAGTATACCCGACCGGCGACGCCCACGCAACCCGAACTTCGCCGCCGGCGGGGCCGCGAGACCGATAAATTCGGACACCGTCTTTATCCCCACGCTACCCCGGCGACCCACGCGTGGCCGCCCGGCGGCCGCCTCCGCCCACCCGTTCGCCACCGGCCGGGACCGCGCCGACCCGCGCCCCGCACGAGACCCGGCCTGCGGGCGCACCCGCAAATAAACGCTCCGCATCGAGCCATCCGGCTCGATGCGGAGCGGCGGTCCGGCCGGGCCTCGATCGCCCCCTTACCCGCCGGCCGCGGCTGCGGGGCCAACGGGAAGTGGCGGCCAGCCGCCGGGACCGTCGGGCCAGCCCGGCCGCTGACGCATTTTGTTAGCGCCGCCGAACCAACGCCAGGCCGCCGATCACCAGCAGCGCCAGCGAGGCCGGCTCAGGGATGATCGCCAGGCTGATGTTGTCGACCCAGGCCTGGTGCCCGTTGGCGGTCAGGTCGGAACCCAGCACGATGGTGTCGAAACCAAAGTTGTTGGGCCGGGCCTCGATCTCCTGCAGCACGCCGTCGATCGAGAAGCGCACCTCGCTGCTGGTGACCATGATCTCCATGGTGTGCCAGCCGATGGTGCGCTGCATGGCACCGGGCTCCTCGTCGAGCGTGTTCCAGTTCGAGCCGAAGGTCACGCGGCCCTGGTAGTAGGTGCCGTCGAAGGCGTCGTTCGAGTTGTTGTAGACGCCCATCGCCAGCAGGTTCTCCAGGTCGCCGCTGCCGTAGGCGTCGCCCGAGTAGCCCCGCAGCTCGACGTAGTGCCGCGCGCCGTTCCAGAAAGCCAGGCCCGCGCCGGCGTCATCGAGATAGAGATCGAATGAAAACACCAGCGGGTTGGCGTCGGTGCCGTTGTAGTCGCCACCCAGGTTGTAGGCCAGCCGCCCCTGGAAGTTGGCGCTGGGGCTGGGCATGGCGTACGAGGGATCGAGGTTGCCGAAGCTCGGATCAAGGTAGTAGTCGGGATTCGAACTGCCGGCGTTCCAGACCGCGTTGAGCGCGAAATCGTCGGCGTAATCGAACGTCTCGCTGAAGACGACGTTCGCCAGCGCCGTGGTGGCGCACAAGGCCACCGCAAACAAGGCCAAGCTTCTTCGCATTACGAGACCTCCTCCTGGTTGCTTGAGTTGCCCTGGCAGAGGACGCTGTCCACCTCGTCGGCGGCGTTGAGCCAGCGTGCTCTGATCCGTCAGCATTCGAGACGGCCCGTCCGCACCGGGGCTCGGCGCCCCGGCGCGGCGAACGTGCCGATCGTGTCCCAGGTGCTGCTTCGTTCCCGACTCGCGCCGCAGCTCCGCGCCGTCAGGCTCAATTTCCGACTATAAACTATCGGTCGTGCCAAAGCAACAATAGACGCATTGCGCACGCTCCCAGACATTTGCCGTCAGCGCTCCAAACGACCGATAAACCACACACTATCGCGCCCGGCTGACCAGCAGATGTGCCAGCCGCGTCGGCTCTGGCAGCCGGTAGCGCGTCGCGCAGCGCAGTGTCAACTCGGCTGCGCCGTCCAGATCGCAGAGATGCCCGGGACTTACGTAGAGCGGCTTTACGCCCGTGCGCGTCCGCAACACCACCCCAAGCCGCTCGTCGCCATCCCACAGCGCCGCCCTGGCCCCCTTCTCGGCTCCCACCTCGTCGTGCATGCCGCAGAGGCGCGACTTGGCGCAGCCCACCGTCGGCAGCCCCAGCCACAGCCCGAGGTGCGTCGCCAACCCCAGCCGCCGCGGGTGCGCGATGCCCTGCGCGTCGCACAAGACCGCGTCGGGCCTGTGCCGCAGGGCGCGCAGGGCTTCAAGCAAGCCGGGCAGCTCGCGGAAGCTCAGCAGACCGGGCACATACGGAAACGTGCATGCCACCGTCGCCACGTGGGTCTCAAGCACCTGGCCGGTCTTGAGATCCCACAGCACCACACCGGCGATTACACGCCGCCCGTCGCGCGAGAAGGCCACGTCGGTGCCGGCGATCAACCGCAGCCGCGTCGGCAACGCCGTGAGCCGCACGCGCGGCGCCAGGCGTTTCTGCAGCGCGACCGCCGCGCGGGCATCGGTCGGCCAGTCGTGCAACTTACGTATTCGCATCCACTTACAACCACGGCGCATTGCGCGATGCGACACTGAACTCGCTCACTGGCCGAGCCGGGCCGTGTGTGGGTCCAGTCGGCCAGCGCCTACGGCTTTCCGCTGGCCAGGCGTATCCGCCAGCGGCGCTACCCGGCGGTGACTTGGCGCAACACGGCGATGGCCTGCTCGATCTGCTCGCGCGAGACGTCGAGATGCGTGACCGCACGCACGCGGGTGGGCATCTCGGGCAGCATGCGCACGCCCAGCGCGTCGAGCCGACTGGCGAACTCGCCGGAGGTGCCGAGTGCCGGGTCGATTTCGAATATGACGATGTTTGTCTCTACCGTCGCCGGGTCGATGCTGATGCCGGGCATCTCGGCCAGCGCCTCGGCCAGCAGCCGGGCGTTGGCGTGGTCCTCGGCGAGACGCTCCACGTTGTGCTCGACGGCATACAGCGCCGCGCCGGCCAGCAACCCCGCCTGACGCATCGCGCCGCCGAACATCTTGCGGAAGCGGCGGGCGCGTTCGATGAACTGCTCGTCGCCGACCAGGATCGACCCGACCGGGGCCCCCAGCCCCTTCGAGAAACACAGCGACACCGAATCGACACAGGCGGCACAGGTCGCCAGAGCATGACCGCTGGCCACGCTGGCGTTCCAGAGCCGGGCGCCGTCGAGATGCACGTGCAGGCCGCGGGCGTGTGCGGCCTGGGCCACGGCCCGCACATCGTCGAGCGGCCAGACCGTCCCGCCGCCGCGGTTGTTGGTGTTCTCGATCACGACCATGCGGGAGCGCGCGAAGTGGATGCCTTGGGCGCGACACGCCTGCTCGACCTGCCTCGGCGTAAACACGCCGCGCCGGCCACAGACGGTGCGGATATTCACGCCGGAGAGCGCCGCGGGCGCGCCGCTTTCGTAGTTGAGGCAGTGGGTGGTCTCGTCGACGATGATCTCGTCGCCCGGCTCGCAGACGGTGCGGATGGCCATCTGGTTGGCCATGGTGCCCGAGGGCACGAACAGGGCGGCGGGCTTGTTCAGCAGGCGGGCCATGTGTTCCTGTAGCCGGTTGACGGTGGGGTCGTCACCCAGCACGTCGTCGCCGACGGGGGCCTGAACCATCGCCTCCAGCATCGCGGGCGAAGGGCGCGTGATGGTGTCGCTGCGCAGGTCAGCGATACATTTCATACTTCTCTCTCCACTTGCGGCTCACCTCGAGCACCAGTCGACGCACGCGCTCGATCTCGCGCTCCTTGAGCAGCTTGAGTTTGCCGTTCCAGAAGCGGTCGGAGACGGGTTTGTCGATGCGGCAGATCTTCACCAGCGCGTGGTAGACGGCCAGGTGCAGTTCCAGATCGTCGTCGCCCAGGGCCGGCAGCATGTATTCGGCGGCGCCGACCGTGCACCTGCCCAAAGCCCGGGCCGCGGCCGGATCGCCGGCGACATTATCGAGCAGGGCCTCGACGGCGGCGGGGGTCGACAGCACCGCCAGGGTCTCGTAGACGTCGCGCCGCACGGCCTCGGGCAGTTGCTCGCGCTCGAGCAGCGCGATAACGGTCGGCGTGGCGGTGAGGATGACGAACTCGCGTACCAGGCGCAGGGCAGCGCGCAGCTTGCCCGGCTCGGCCTGCCGGTCTTCGAGCACGGCGCGCAGCTCGGCCTCGAACAGGTTGTTGCGATAGGCCTGGAACACCAGCGCCAGCTTGCGGGCCAGCACCTCCGCGTTGGCGACCCCCAGCGGCGCGAGCGTATCCAGCCGCTCGCCCTGCGGCGTGGTGAACACCAATTCGAGGTTGGTCCGCCGCGAGAGGCCCCATTGTTCGAGTTGTTCGGGGTAGCGGCTGCGCGACAGGTGGACCGGCACGAAGCGCCCGGCCAGTTCGCGCACCAGGGGGTCGGCGAAGGCGCGCTTCTGGCGGCGTTCGATACGAGGATCGCGGCTGGCGCTGCGTCCCAGCACCCAGAACATGAGGGGCTTTCTGGTCTTCTCGGCCTCGGCGACGGCCTGCTTGACGTCGCGTGACCACCTGATGGCCGTCGGCTGCTGGGCCGCCAGGACCTCGACCAGCATCGACAGGATGGCAAGCGGCAACCAGATGCGCATGAATGCTCCCGCGTGGCCCGCGATCACGGGTGATTGTAGCACGCGTCTGCGGCCGCGCGCTTACGGCAGCGGCACCAGCCGCAGGCGCAGCTCGCCGGCCGACACGTCCAGGTCGACGAGGCGGAAGCGGCGCCGACCGTTGGGCCACACGCCCTCGGTCGGCAGCGTGAGCCGGCCGGCCTGGAGCTGGGCGCCGGGGAGGTTCAGGCGGCCGAGCAGCCTGGTCATGTCCAGCCCGGGCAGCGGCACCAGCCCGGCGCGGGGGGTCTGCCAGCGCAGCTCGAGCCGGTCGTCGGCCAGCTCCAGTTCGAGCACCACCGAGACCACCGCCGCCAGTCCCGCGCGGCGCAGCACGCCGGCCAGGCGGATGCGGTCGTGGTCGAGGAAGTAGACCTGGGGAGCCTCGAGCGGCTCCAGCGAGGGCGGCTCGCCGGGCCACAGCTCGTGCCGGGCGGCGATCCAGCGATTGACCTGCTGCTGGTCGAGCGTGATCTCGACGGCCTGGTCGGCATTGAGGGCGGCGCTGATGCGGTTCTCGAAGGCCAGCTCGGCCCGTTTGTCCTCGTCGAGCAGGCGGTAGTCGACCGAGGCCGGGGTGTACCACGCCGGCCGACAAGTCAGCCCCAACACCAGCGCCAGCCCGGCCAGTGGCAGGGCCGCCAGCGCCAGCCACCACGCCCGGCGACGGCGCGCGGAGCTAGACTTCGTCTTCGTCTTCATCCTCGTCGAGGATGGCTTCTATCGCGGAAGTGGGATCGTCGAGCTCGAAATCGATATCGCCCAGATCCAGGATCTCGTCGGTGTCGACGCCGTCGGGCTGGGTCGGGGTGACGTCGCGTTCTTCTTCGCCCAGCAGCGGGGCGGCGTCTTCGGGTTTTATCTCGGCCGGTTCGCCGTTGATCTGGACCACGAAGGTGACCGGGCCGATGGTCAGCCGATCGCCGGGGTGCAGGACCGTTTCGGTCACGCGCTTGCCGTTGACGTAGGTGCCGTTGGAGCTGCCGAGGTCGCGCAGGAGGACTTCGCCGCGTTTTTCGCCGGGCACGATTTCGCAGTGGCGGCGGGAAACGTCGCGGGTGGGAATGCGCAAGTCGCAGTCCTGTCGTCGCCCGATGATGGTGCGCTGCGGATTGATCTCGAACCTGCGCTGCTCGTCGTCTTTGAACATGACCAGGACGACTTCCATACCTGGATCCTTATTCGCTGCCCCGGCGAGACCGAGTTGGTACCATTCACCCTGTCTGACTGACGCGTGATATGCTACGCCACCAATGCGGGACTGACAATGCCGTCGCCCACGTCCGCCGTCTACGTCCACGTGCCATTCTGCCGCTCGCTGTGCGCCTATTGCGACTTCTACTCGGTCACGGCCGACTCCCGCGACATGGCGCCGCTGGTCGAAGCCCTGGTTTCCGAAGTAAACCAGCGAGCCGGCGCCTGCGAGCTGGCTGTCGAGACGATCTACGTCGGCGGCGGCACGCCCACCGTCCTGCCGGCACCGCTGCTGGGCCGGCTGCTCGGTTTGCTGGCCGGCCTGCCGCGCGGCGACGGGGCGCTCGAATTCACCGTCGAGGCCAACCCCGCCACCGTGACGCCAGAAACAGCGGAAACGCTGGCGCACGCGGGCGTCAACCGCGTCTCGATCGGGGCCCAGTCGTTCGACCAGGGCGAATTGCGAACGCTGGGACGCACGCACTTGCCGGCGGACGTCGCCGAGACCGTCGCGGCCTGCCGGCGCGTCGGCATCGACAACATCAGTCTCGATCTGATCTTCGCGATTCCGGGGCAGACGGTGGCCTCGTGGCGGGCAAGCCTGGAAGCGGCCCTGGCGCTCGAGCCACAGCACATCTCCTGCTACAGCCTCACCTACGAGGAGGGTACGCGCCTGACCGGGCTGCGCAACAGCGGGCGCGTGCAGCCGATCGACGAGGAGACCGACACCTGCCTTTTCGAGCTGACGATCGAGCTGCTGACCGGTGCCGGCTTCGAGCACTACGAGATCAGCAACTTCGCGCGACCCGGTGCGCGTTGCCGACACAACCTGACGTATTGGCTCTGCCGGCCGTATCTGGGCATCGGGCCAGCCGCCGCCGGCCTGCTCGGCAACATGCGGTACAAGAACGTCGCGGACGTGGCCGGGTACGTGGCAGCGATCCAGGCCGGACAGTTGCCGATGGTAGAGCAGGAGCGGCGCAGCGTGGATGAGCTGGCCCGCGAGGCGGCGATGCTGGGGCTGCGGCTGATCGAAGGGCTGGACCGCAACCGGTTTCGGGCGGATTTCGGCCACGATCCGCTTGAGTTTTTCCCGGACGCAGTTCGTCGAAACGTCGAACGCGGCCTGGTGACGGTGAGTGACCGCAGCGTTCGGCTCACGCGGCAGGGCTTGCTGCTGGCCGATGACGTGGTTGCCGATTTTCTGTGTTGCTAATATATCCATTAGCCGATATTGCTGTGGTGAGCTGCGTCGCGGAGCGACAAGGAGATCAGAAACGATGCCCATATATGCGTTTCGGTGCACAGATTGCGGTCACGAGTTCGAGGAGCTGGTGCTCAAAGTGGACAAGGCGGTTCCTTGCCCCAGGTGCGGCTCGGAGAACGTCGAGAAGCAGGTGACCACGCCGGCGCCGCGTCGCACCGGCGGCGGCTGCGGCCCGATCCCCGGCATCGGGTTCGGCTGAGGCCCGCGGCGCTGAGCGGCAGTTCGCCGCGAAACACGAACCAGGCCACACCAATCTACCGCCCGGCGGGTGGCCAGGGGCGGGGTGGTTGGGTTGCGCAGTCGTCGGGTTGCCAGCCCATTTTGTCATTCCAGCGTAACACACTATCGGGCAAACGGTTATATCACTGAGCGAGAAGAAAGCCGTTGATTCGCCAGCGGCGGGCCACTATACTCGGACACGGGAGCTGTACGGGCAGCCGTGGGGTCTGAAGGACCAGACCTGCATCACTTCGGGCGGCGGCTGTCCGGTGGCGGGCAAGCGTCAGTCGCTTCCACAGGGGCACATGGCAGTGTTCGGCCCGGGCGCGTTCCTGCGTGCCGCGGCGTTTTTTGTTCAATTGGGGAGGGCGATGGCCAAGGGAGCCACCCGAATCGTGGGAGTCACCAAGATGGACAGCAAATCTCGGAAGGTCGCATGTCTGCTGGTAACCGGATTGATGTTGGCCGCGACCGCGAGCGCGCAGCTCGCGGGCAGCGAGGCGGATCCGCCGCCGCAGCGCCTGCTGTACGTAGTTCCGACCCGGCCGGAAATAGTGACGCTGTATGCCACAGGCGAGCAGATTCTGGCGGAGACTGAGGATCGCTGGCGGTTCATGTGCGGCTCGGACGAGGCCGGCATGACCATCGACGATCTGCAGGCCATCGCCGACGCGCATTACGCGGCATTCGAAGACGGTCCGGCGGTGGTGGTCGACAATGGTCAGCGCGCAGGCGGGATCAACATCGTGTTCAACACCGACTCGTCGGTGCCCAGCGCGGCGCTCAGCGCCTTCGCGATGGCCGAGACCTACCTGGAGAGCCTGTTCGGCGACCAGATCACGGTGACGGTGACGTGCCGCTTCCAGAACCTGGGAGGCAGCATCCTGGG
>CAZRSM010000325.1:0-4456 GCA_964602755.1 uncultured Planctomycetales bacterium | reverse complement strand
TCAAGCTGGCGGTCGATTTCGGCCTCGACGGGCACGAGTCGACGCCCAACGCCGCCGCCAAGATCCAGTGGGCCATCGAGTGGTGAGGCTGCTGCGAGTGGCGCGCCAGGGCCGCCTGTGGCCGGCCGGTGCCACGAGATTGCCGTAAACCCAGTGGCGTCAAGAGGTAATGCTCACTCGCCGCCGAGGGCGGCGGGCGGTCGGCGCCGCGGCTGCGGGTTCGTCAGCGCGGCCGGCGGGCCGCCGAGGCCTGGCACGGGCGCGAATTGGGGCCTGACTTGACGGTATGTGCCGGAGGGTTATACTGCTTTGTTCTCGACCGGGGCGGCGGTTCGCGCCGGCAACTGCTTGGTTGTAGGACACGAAGATGAAGACAGCCAACAAGTGTTACCTTGCCACCACGGCTGAAGCGCGCGAGCAGCGGCAGTGGTACGTCGTCGACGCGACCGACCAGGTGCTCGGCCGGCTGGCCGTGCGCATCGCCACGGTGCTGATGGGCAAGCACAAGCCTACTTATACTCCCCACGTCGACTGCGGCGACTTCGTCGTGGTGCTCAACGCCGGCAACGTCAAGCTCACCGGCAACAAGCGCGACGTCAAGGTGTATCAGCGTTACAGCGGTTATCCCGGCGGCCAGAAGATCATCCCCATCGCGCGGGTGCTCGAGCGGCACCCCGAGCGGGTGCTCTACGAAGCCGTGCGGCGCATGCTGCCCAAGAACAAGCTCGGGCGGCACATGCTCAAGAAGCTCAAGCTGTATACGGGCGATACGCATCCTCATCAGGCCCAGCATCCCCAGCCGCTGCCAATGTAGCAAGTAGACCGGAGAAGCCCACGTGACCGAAGCACAGACGCCTGAGAACCAGACTGCCAATCCCGAAGCCGACGCGACCGCCGAGGGGGCGGCGCAGGTCGAGGCTACCGCCACGGCCGAGCAGTCCAGCGAGCTGCCGCCGCCGCCCAGCAGCGGCGTCTTCTGGGGCACCGGGCGGCGCAAGTGCGCCGTGGCCCGCGTGCGTCTGATTCCCGGCAAAGGCAAGATCCTGATAAACAACCGCGAGCTGGAGAACTACTTCACCGAGCCGCAGGAACGCAACGCCGTGCTCGAACCCCTGCTGGCCACCAGGACCGAACGTTCGTTCGACGTGCTGGTCAACGTGCGTGGCGGCGGACACAGCGGGCAGGCCGGCGCGGTGCGCCTGGGCGTGGCCCGGGCCCTGGTGGCCGCCGAGCAACGCTACGAAGCGGTGTTGCGCGACAAGCGGCTGCTGACGCGCGACGCCCGCGTGGTGGAGCGCAAGAAGTACGGGCGGCGCAAAGCCCGCCGGCGCTTCCAGTTCTCGAAGCGCTGAGTCGGCTCTCGCGGCCCCGAGCGGACTTCGGGCAGCCGCCTGGGCCTTCCGAAGCGTCCAGCCGGTCCAATCACTCAGAACGCCTCAGCAGCCGGGTCGGCAACGACCCGGCTTTGTTTTGCGCCGGCCCGCCAGAGACCGCGCCGAGGGCGCCCTTGGCGGTTTCTTGGCGTCCTTGGCGGTTTCTTGGCGCCCCCTGGTGTCTACGCCGGGGCGATCGCCGCATTGACCAGCAGCGGTGCCAGCACGTTGAGCTTGCGCTGGTGCAGCTCGGCGAAGCCGGCCTGCTCGATCATGGACTTGATCTCGGTCCAGCTCGCGTGGTGCACGTGTTTCTCGACCAGCGCCACCGCCACGTCGAAGACCACCCAGCCGATCACGTTGTCGCGGAAGCCGTCGATCAGCACCAGCAGGCCGCCCGGCCGCAACACGCGCAGAAAGCCGCGGATCGCCTCGGCCTGGTGCGGATAGTGGTGAAACGAATTGCAGCAGGTCACCACGTCGAACGAACCGGGAGCGAACGGCAACCGCTCCGAGTCCGCCCGTACCGCGAACAGCCGGTCGGCGTACTCCGAATCGGCGAACTTCTCGGCCGCCCGCTTGATCATCTCGTGGGCGTAGTCCAACCCCACCAGCCGCTCGGCCAGCGGGTCGGCGGCCATGATGCTCAGCAGCGAACCCGTACCGCAGCCGACGTCGAGCATGTGGTAGGGCCGCGCTCCGCGCCGCGCCTGCCAACGGGCGATCTCCACCTGACACGCCCTGATGCTGGGGAAGAACACGAACTCGTTGAGCAGCGAACGATCGTACGAAAGCGCCCACTTCTCGAAATGACGCTGCGCATGACGCTTGACGGCTTCACGCTCGGCCGCTGTGACCTCCGCCGCCGGCGCGACGGCGCGCGTCGCGGCCGGCTCGTCGGACGTCGCGGGCCGATTCGTGGCGGGTGTCCCTGGCGCAGGCTGGCTCTGCCCGGCCAACGACCCGCCTGCGCGTTCGCTGACCGGCGACCGGCGGTCGACGGGTTCCGTGTCGGGCGAGGCCGCATCTGCATCATCGGTATCGCTCTTGTCGAGCGCAGCGGCGCCGGCACGTTCGGCGTCACCAGCACCGGTGACAGTCGGGCCTGCGTCGTCGCCACAGGAAGCGGCCTGACCGGCATCTTCCGGCTCAGTACTGTCGACGGCGCTGCGCTTGCGTCGTGCAGCCGCCGGGCCGCGGCGCCGACCGCGGCCGCCCCGGCGCCGCGCGGGTCGCTTGCGGCGCCGGGCTGGGCCATCGTCAGCCGACGTGCGCCGCCTGGCTTCAGCCGCGGCCTTCTCAGCCGCGTCAGCGCCGGCAGTCGTCGCCTCGCCGTCGTCAGCGCCTCGTTCGGCCGTCGGCTCGGCGTCGGAAGCCTTTGCGGCTGCCGACTGCTCAGGCGCACCGGTTGACGAGCGTGACCTTCGCCGGCGCGGGCGTCGCCGCCGGCGCCGCTTCGGTTTGTCCTGGGCGTGCTCTTCCATGTGTCGCACCAGTATGGCGGATCGGCGGGGGCGAATAAAGCCCGCCAGCGCGGCCGGGCGCGGCCGGGCCGGCGGGATGGTGCTGTACGTTTTCGCCGACGGCGGGTTACAATCGGGCCGTTCAGGCAATTCCGGAGACCTGCCATGCACGACGATCCACGTCTGAGCCGCCGAGACCTGCTCAAGTCCACCGTCGCAACCGCGGGCGCCGCCGCCCTGGCCGGCGTCGGCCCGACCGAGGCCTGGGCCGATCCGCCGCCGGGCAAGCTGCCGACCTGCAAGCTGGGCAAGACCGGTCGACGGGTTTCGATGCTCGCGCTGGGCACCGGTTACCTGGGACGCAACCGCACCATCGACGAAGCGGCGGAGCTGGTCCGCTACGCGCTCGATCGCGGCATCACCTACATCGACACGGCTCGCTCGTATCACACCGAGAAGCACGTGGGCCGCGGCATCGCCGGGCGGCGCAAAGAGGTCTTTCTGGCCACCAAGACCACCGAGCGCGACTACGACAGCGCCATGCGCGAGCTGGAAGAGTCGCTCAAAGACCTGGGAACCGACTACGTCGACCTGTGGCAGGTGCACGCCCTGGGCCATCGCAAAGCCACCGCCAAAGACGAGCTGGCCCACCTGCGCAAGCCAGACGGCGTCATGAAAGCCATGCGCAAAATGAAGCAGCAAGGCGTCGTCAGGCACATCGGCTTCACCGGCCACCACGACCCCGACATTCTGCTGGCCGTGCTCGAGGCCGACGAATTCGAGTTCGAAACCGTGCTCTTCGTGATCTCGGCCGCCCTGGCCGCCAAGGGCCAGCTCAAGTGGGAGCAGAAGGTGCTCCCCGCCGCCCGGCGGCGCGGCCTGGGGCTGATCGCGATGAAGACGCTCGGCGGCGGTGCCGGCCCCGGCGATGCCCGGGCGCTCAAGAAGGTCAAGCAATACCCGACCGTACCCGACATGCTGCACTACGTCTGGGACCGCGGCATGATGGTCGCCGACGTCGGCCTGTATACGAAGCAGGAGATCGACGGCGCTGCCGAGGCCTGCCGCGCCTGGGCTGCGAAGAAGCGCCAGCCCGCTGGCGGCGGGCAACCCCCCGCTTTCGAGCAGGCCGCGTACCTGCGCGACCTGCGGCTGCCGTTCGAAGACCCCGATTACGAAGACGCGCGCCCGCCGGCGGCATGATGGCCGCCAGGAAGAGTTCCCCTCCCTTTCAGCGAGGGACTGGGGGAGGGTGGAGACTCCGAAAACGAAGCGACGTCATAGCGCCGATCGGTTTCGAATTTCGAATGAAGAATGCCGGATGCCGAATTGTCGCGGTCGGCCGGCAGCGCGGCCATCCGCCGGCCGCACGCATTCGCCGGCTGCGACCCCCCTGTAAGTCCCCCCTGGAAGGGGGGACAGTCAATTGCGCGTGCCGCGGAACTCCCCTCCCTTGTAGGGAGGCAAGATTTCGCATCAAGCGGCGTGTAGTTGTTTTTGTTTGATTGTCAGGTACAGGTGGTAGATAGCGATCTTGGCAGCGATCCAGCGGCGGACGCGGTGCAGCCGGCGGACGCTGTTGGGCAGTGCGAACAGGCCGAACGAGACGTTGGTGAGTTG
>CAZRSM010000324.1:0-5674 GCA_964602755.1 uncultured Planctomycetales bacterium | reverse complement strand
ACCGGTGGCGACGCCGGCTCGAACAAGGACTACGGGCGCGATGCCACCGTGCGCGTCAACGGCGTAACCGCCGTCACCGATGGCCTGGTCGCCAAGCTCCAGACCAGCACGCTCTCGCTCGAGATCGAGCTGACCGAGAGCTTCGGCACGGCAACCGGTTCCGACACCTTCTACGTCACGGGCGGGGGGGCGGACTTCATGATTTCGCCCACCGTTTCGCTCAGCGGCCTGGCAAGCCTGGGCATCCAGGCCGTCTCCACCGGCAGCCTGGGCAAGAACTCGCTCGGATTCCTGTCCTCGCTGGGCAGCGGGCAGACCAACTCGATCGCGTCGGGCAACTTCGCGACCGCGCAGCGCATCGTCCGCGAGGCCCAGACGCAGGTCTCCAGCCTGCGGGGCCGGCTGGGCGCCTTCCAGAAAGATACCCTCGAGGCCACCCACAACTCGCTGGGGGTCACCGAGGAGAACATCGCCGCGGCCGAGGCCAGCATCCGCGAGACCGACTTCGCCGAGGAAACCAGCAACCTCACACGTTTCCAGATCCTCGAGCAGTCGGCCATGAGCGTCTTGCGGATCGCCAACAGCAAGCCTCAGAACGTGCTCGCGCTGCTGGGTTAGCGAGGCAGGTCATCAGGGCGTTTCGAGCGGGCGACCCCCCCGAAGGGTCGCCCGTTTTTTCATTCCTGGCCGGCGGCCGTCAGTCCAGATGACGGGCGATTTCCCGCCGGGCCACCAGCCGCGTGCCGCGCTGTTGCCGCACGTGGCAGACCGCCAGCCAGCGGCCGCGCAGCTCGGTCTGCAGCTCGTCGCTGATGCGCTTGCCCTGGGCCGCCAGCGCGAGCTTGCCGCCGGCCCGGTGTTCGTGCCCCCCGCCGTTGCCCAGGCCGCTCAGCACGGCGCGTACCAGCCGGGCGGCGTCGCCGCCGTCGGCCGACGTGCGGACCGATACCACCACGTCGTGGCCCACCACCGCCGCACAGAGCACCTGGTCGAGCTGCTCGCAGCGGATCAGCAGATCGGCCACCTCGCCGACGATCTCGCTGCCGGCGGCCTGCGGCAGGAAGCACAGCCCCACGCGGTCGTAGACCAGTGTGTTCTCCAGCGCCAGCAGAAGGTCGGCGTAATAGTGCCGGGTCAGCGGGGCGTTCTCGATGTCGGCCAGCAGCCGCACCGAGGCCCAGTTGTGCAGCCAGCTCACCACGTGCTGGTCGCTGCGTGAAAACCGGGCCTTGCCGATGGCGTCGGTGCGGATGGCATAGACCAGGGCGGTGGCCAGGGCGGTATCCGGCTCGACGCCCTGGTCACGCAGGTAGCGCGAGACGATGGTCGCGGTCGCCGCGAAACGCGGGCGGATGTCACGGTATCGGACGCGAAAGCGCCGCCCGGTCGGCTGGTGATGGTCGATCACCGCCACCGGGGCGCGCATGGCCTGTTCGAGCACGTGGTTCATTCCCGCCGGCGAACAGTCGACCATCACGATCGCCGTCTCGTCGTCGGCCGTGACGCGCTCGACCAGCTCCAGCGGCGGCCGCAACAGCTCGACCAGCCGCCGATTCTCGGCCCGCACGATGGCCCCGCCGGCCACGGCCCGCACGTTCTTGTGCAGCTTCTCCTGCACCAGCCGCAGCAGCGCCCAGCACGAGGCGATGCCGTCGGGGTCGGGATTGTCGTGCGTGACCAGCAGGATGCGCGAATACTCGCCCAGCACCGCCAGCAGCTTGTCGGAACGTGGACGCCGCTTCATCTCGACCTTTCTCGCGTGCCGCGGGCGGGCCAGGGCAGCAGACACCGCCACAATCGAGTACGAGCAACCGCCGCCGGTGAGACTGCTCCTGCCACGGCCCGGGGCGCCGCTAGCGCCGGGTCAGCCACTGCCACAGCCACATCAGCCCGGTCAGCAGGGCCGAGAGCAGCAGGCACGACACGATGGGAAAGTAGACGCGCACGTGCTGGCGCTCGTAGACGATGTCGCCCGGCAGGCCGCGCCAGCCCAGCCGGCCCAGCCCCCACACCAGCAGGCCGACCGCCAGCAGGAGAGCTCCCAGCAGCGCCAGCCATTTGCCGACGTCGGTCATGCCACGCTACATCTCCGGTCCGCCGTCGTACTGGCCGTAGACGTCCTTGAGTGTGCTCATCATTTCGCCGACGGTGGCGCGGGCCTCGGCGGCCTCGATCAGGGCCGGCATGACGTTCTCGCCCGCCAGGGCCACCTGGCGCAGCCGCTCGAGCGCGTCGCGGTGGCGCCGGCGGCGCTGCGGGTCGGCGTCGCGCTGCTGCTTGAGTTGCCTGACGCGGGCCACCTGCTCCTGCTCGACCTGACGGTCGATGACCAGCACCTCGATCGGCGGATGATCGTCGTCGACGTACTTGTTGACGCCGATCATCACACGCTGGCCGGCGTCGAACTCCTGGCCGTACTTGTGAGAGCTTTCGGCGATAGCCCGGCGGAAGTAGCCCGCTTCGGTGGCCGGCAGCACGCCGCCGTACCGGTTGTACACGTGGTCGATGATCTCCTCGGCCCGGCGCTGGATTTCGTTGGTCAGCGACTCGACGAAGTAGCTGCCGGCCAGCGGATCGACGGTGCGGACCACGCCGGTCTCCTCGGCCAGCACCTGCTGGGTGCGCAGGGCGATCTTGACGGCGTGTTCGGTGGGCAGCGCGAGGGTCTCGTCCATGCTGTTGGTGTGCAGCGACTGGGTGCCGCCCAGCACGGCCGCCATGGCCTGGTAGGCCACGCGGATGATGTTGACCATCGGTTGCTGCTCGGTCAGCGAGACGCCGGCGGTCTGGCAGTGGCAGCGCAGCCACCAACTGCGCTCGTTCTTGGCGCCGTAGCGCTCCTTCATGATGTGGTACCACATGCGCCGCGCGGCCCGCAGCTTGGCGATTTCCTCGAAGAACTCGTTGTGAATGTCCCAGAAGAAGCTCAGCCGCGGGGCGAAGGCATCGATGTCGAGACCGCGCTTGAGCGATTCTTCGACGTAGCACATGCCGTCCAGGATGGTGAAGGCCAGCTCCTGCGGGGCGGTGGCTCCGGCTTCGCGGATGTGATAGCCGCTGATGCTGACGGTGTTCCACTTGGGCATGTGCCGTGTGCAGTATTCGATGGTGTCGATGACCAGCTTGACGCTGGGGCCGGGCGGAAAGACGAACTCGTTCTGGGCGTGGAACTCCTTGAGGATGTCGTTCTGGAGCGTGCCGCGCAGCTTGTCGAGGGGCACGCCCTGTTCCCTGGCCACGCAGATGTAGAACGCCAGCAGGATCGCCGCCGGCGCGTTGATGGTCATCGACGTGCTGACCTGCCCCAGGTCGATGCCGTCGAAGAGCACCTTCATGTCTTCCAGGGAGCTGATCGCTACGCCGCACTTGCCCACCTCGCCGAAACTGAGCGGGTCGTCGGAGTCACGTCCCATCAGCGTGGGCAGGTCGAAGGCGGTCGACAGCCCGGTCTGGCCGGCCTTGAGCAGGTACTTGAAACGCTCGTTGGTCTGCTTCGCGGTGCCCATGCCGGCGAACTGACGCATGGTCCAGGTGCGCCCGCGGTACATGTCGGCATGGATACCGCGCACGAACGGCGGCTCGCCGGGATCGCCCAGGTCACGCCGGTAATCCACTTCAGCGATGTCCTCGGGCCGGTAGACGCGTTTGATGGGAATGCCCGACATGGTGGTCGGGTCTCGCTCGCGATCGGTCCTGTCGCGGTGGCTGTTCTCGGTCGAGGCGAGGTCGCTTTTCATGCTAACTTTCCACTGGTGCAAGAGTTATCGACATGGTGCCACCCTCGCGGCGATCGAGTGACCGTCACCTGCGGGCACCACGTGCATATTCTAACACCTCGGGCGGTAAATGCAGCCCGACGGCTCGAGGCGCCGCGCGGCTTACTGCCCCGGTCGGCGAAAACGCAGGCCGTCGATCGGTTTGCCGTCGGCATCGCGCACGCCCAGGCAGAATCCCCACTGCCCGCCGCCCTGGACCACCTTGAGCATCACCTCGTTCCAGCCCGCTTTGAGCTGGACGGACACTTTGTCCTGCGCGGGCCCCAGCGGGCGGAACACCAGGTTGCCGTGAACCGGCTCGCCGTTGAGCCAGACCTTCACGGCGTCGTCGCTGCCGATCAGCAGTTGCGCCGGCCGGCCCTGGTCGGAGAATACCTCGGTGCGCGCGTAGAGCACGCAGTTGTATTCCGGCATGACGTGTTCGAGTACGAACATCCACGGTTTTTCGCGGCTGGTGGGCGCCAGCGGTCGCCACTCGACGCCGGCGGGGTCGTGTTCCGGCTCGAAGGGGGTTTCGAACAGTTTCTCGGCTCCCTGCCCCTCGCGTTTGAACGGCCCGGCGCAGACCCAGGCCGCGCTGTAGCCGGCGAACTGCTCCAGCAGCTTCTCGACTTCGTCGGCCAGCTCGGCCACCGCCGGCGCATCCGAGGAGGCCCGGGCCTTGCCGATCGCCGCGCGGGCGCCGTCGCGATCGACCGCCGCCATCCCGCGGGCCACGTTGAGCAGCGCCAGGGCGGCCTCGTCGCGGAAACGTTCGTCAGCCAGCGCCGCGGTGGCCATCGCGGCCGTCTCGGCGCACGGGGCGGCGGCCAGCGCGGCCAGGAACTGCCGCCGCTGCTCGTCGCTGGTGGCCAGCGGCTCGACGCGCTTGAGTATCTCCAGCGTCTGCTCGACGCTGCGCTCCGACGGCAGTTGTACCAGTCGCAGCAGCCCGCGCAGGGCCAGCGCACGGTGCACCTCGTCGGCCGACTTGGACGCGATGCCGTAGAGGTCTTCGATCACTTCCGGGTCGGGCCACTCGGCCAGGGCACGCACCGCCGCGTCGACGACCGCTTCGTGCTGATCGTCCAGGGCCGCGCGGAGCTGCTCGAGGGCCACCGCGCCGCGCAGCCGTCCCAGCACGCGGATCAGCGAGGCCCGCGCCGGCCCCTCGACCCCCGACAGCTCACGGGCCACCACTTCGGCCCGCACGCGGCGGTTCTCGATCACCTGACAGGCCCGCACGACGGCGTCTTCGGCCACCTCGCGGACGGCCTCGTCGGCCTCCCGGCACATGGCCCGCACCAGCGCCGGGATGTCAGCCGGCTTTACCAGCCGCCCCAGGGCCTCGAACGACGCCCGGCGGACGGCGGGCTCTTCGTCGCGGGCGGTTTCGAAGATGCGTTGCAGGGCGTCGTAGTAGTGCCGCGCGGCCAGCGCCCGGATCGCCTCGCAGCGTATCTGCGTGGTGCCCTCCTGGCGCACGTAGGTGTGCCTCAGCAACTCGGACTCCACGCGGACGGGCTGGCCGCCGGCCGTGAGTGTGGCCAGCACCCGCCGGGCGGTCTTGCGTACCGCCGGCCGGCCCTCGGCGGCCTTGCGCAGCAGTTGCGGAATCGCCCTGCGCACATCGTCCCAGGTGCCGACGAGCCTGACCGCCGCCTGCTGCACCGCCGGATCGTCGCTGTCGAGGTACTTGAGCAACGAGTGCCGGCAGTACTTCAGGTCGGCCAGCACTTCCAGCAGCAGCACCTGCCGGTCGGGCGGGGCGCTGTTCAGGGCCTGCGTGATGCGCCAGCCGAGGTCCACGCTGCGCACCTGGCTCAGCAGCCGCGCGGCACAGGCCGGCCAGTGGCCGTCGCCGGTGACCACCAGCTCGATCAGCAGCGGCACGCACTTGGGGCCGCGCACCTGCACCA
>CAZRSM010000323.1:0-2301 GCA_964602755.1 uncultured Planctomycetales bacterium | reverse complement strand
GCTGCGGACCTTCCTGCGATGCATCGTCGGATGCCGGCTGCGACTGCTCAGACGCCTTTTGCGCCGCGTCATCCTGGGGCTGCTGAGCCCCCTCGTCCTTCTTTTCACCCGCCGCTGAATTCCCGGCATCGGTCCGGTTCTCGACCTCCGCCGACTGCGGCTCCAGACCCGAGCTGCTCGCGGCCGACCGCTGGTCCAGTTCGCCCGCCGGCTGCTGGTCGTTCTGCCTGGCCGACTCGGCCCCCCTGCCGCCTGCGTCTCCCCCGCCGGGACCGCCGGCCGCCCGCCGCTCCCGCTCGGCTTCATCCGGCTCGGGCTGCTGATCGAGCTTCTGCTTGACGGCGCTGATCTCGCCTTTGTGCTTGCGAGCGAACTCGCGCAGTTGGCGGCGAAACTCCTCGTCGCTGAGCTGATCGCCGGACTCCGCCTGCTCCTGTGACGCTCCGGACTGCTCGCCGCCGCCCGCCTTACCGCCTGCGGCCGGCTCGTCGCCGACCACGGCGTTGGGATCGACCAACTGCGGCATCCCTTCCGCCCCGACCTGCTCACCCTCGCCGGCCGGTTCGTAGAGCCGTCCCGTCGGCTCGCCCTGGTCGACGCCGGCCGGCTGGCCGCCGCGGTCACCCGCCTCGTCCGAACGCGGCCTCTGCCGTTGCACCACCTGCTCCGGCTCGGCCGGCGGCTGCTGCGCCTCCTGCAGCGGCCCGCCCCCTTCCGCGACCGCCACCTGCGGCACCGGCTCGCGCTGCGGCGAGCGGATCACCGTCAGCACCGCCGAGGTGGACACTTGCGGGCTGGGCTGGCCGTTGGGCAGATGTCGCTGGTCGCGGGCCTCGACCCACACGCGCGCCTGCTGCCCGACATCCAGCCCCAGCTCGTCGGCCGCGATCACCAGCTCTACGCTCTCGCCGCCGGGCGGTGCCTCGTCGCCGCTCAGCAGCACCCGTCGCCGCGCGACGCCGCCAGTCTCCGACACCAGCTCCACCCGCGCCAGGCCCACGTCGTCCGCGACCCGCGCCACCAGGCGGTTCACCTGCGCCAGATCGACCAGCCCCTGCTCGACCGGCGGGCCATCGCCCGGCGCGTCGAGCGCCACCTGCGGCGGCTCGTCCGCTATCGCGACCAGTTCGCGTACTTCCGGCTCGACGCTCGGCTTGCCGCGCCGGTCGGCGAACTCGATCCACCAGCGGCCGCCGCGGGTTACCACCGTGCTCAGCCGCATCAGCCGCTCGTCGCGCGGGTCGAGTTTCATGCGTGTCCGCGTTTGCGTATCGCCTTGAAGCACGAAGACCGGCCCGCGCGCCGCGACGTTGGCCCGCGCCACGATCTCCAACCGCGAGCCGACCAGTGCCCGCACGTCCGCGTCCCGCACCGAGAACTCGGGCTGCCCGACATACTCGGGCGGCCTGACGGTCACGCTGACGGTGCGCAGCGCCGGCTGTGGCCAAACCGTTATGTCGCCGGCCAGCCGCGCGTCGCCGGCCCGCAGTTCGTAGTGCAGGTCTGCCGTGACCTCGTTGGCCGGCAGGACGGTGCGGTATACCGCGCCACCGGCCGCAGTGCGATCGGCCGCAAGCCGCCGCACCCTGGCCGGCGCAGCGTCGGTCGCGCCGCGCAGGGTCGTGCTCAGCTCCACGGCCTCCGGCTGCCGACCAGCGACCTGCACCACGAACTCCAGCGGCTCGCCGCCGTAGACCGGCGTCCGGGGCGCAGGCGCCAGCAGTCGCAGCGTGGTGGCCGTGGGCGCCGCCCGGTCGGCCCCGAAGAGCCGCTCGAGCGACGGCCAGATCGGCTTGGGTGAAACGGCCGCGTACAAGGCCCACAGTGCCAGCGCTGAGCCCAGCGCCAGCCCGCCGCGCCTGAGCGAAACCGGCGCGCGGGGCGGGTTGACCTGACGCAGCGCGCCGGTCGCGTCGCGCAGCGCCAGCGGCTCGACGTAGGCCACGTGCTGGCGTTCCAGCAGCAGAGCGTTGATCAGGCGGTTGTGGCGTATGCCGCTTTCGCGCTCGATGTAGCGCGCGACGAACAGGCGACTGAGGCGTCGGGCCAGCGTTCTCCACGACACGCCGACCAGCACTGCGAAACTGCTGCCGAGCCAGGCCAGACCGGCCCCGAAGACCACGGCGTGCGGCAGGCCGCCGTCGACGGCGTGGTCGGCAGCCACCACCAGCAGCGGGAAGATCAGCGTAAGCGCTCCCGCCAGCAGCAGGCGATAGGCCAGCGTGGCCAGTGTCAGTCGTCGCCGGGTGTGGTCGAGGGCCGCCGACAGCTCGCGCGCCGGCTCTCCGGCGGCAGCCTGAG
>CAZRSM010000322.1:0-4668 GCA_964602755.1 uncultured Planctomycetales bacterium | reverse complement strand
GGTCTGCACACTGGCCGCCAGCTCGGCCTCGGCCGCGGCGTACTGGGTCTCGGCCTGCTCGATGCGTTGCTGCACCGACTGCTCGAGGGCCGCCAGCTTTTCTTCCAGCCGGTCCGCGACCTTCTCGGTCGCGCTGCGGCGCCGCTGCTCGGCGACCTCCAGAGCCCGCTGGTAGCGCTGTTCGATTTCGGCTTCCAGCGGCTCGATCACCTCGGCCGACAGATCGAGCACCGCCCGCAGGGCCGCCCGCTGCAACGCCAGATAGGGATGCTCGCCAGCCGCAGGATCGGGCGGCGAGGGGGCCGCAGCCGCCGCGGGGGGCCGACCTGGGCTGGGTTGCTGGCTCATTCGCAGTCCCGCCTCACCTTCTGGAGTACTGCATCCATGTGCGTCAGCGCTGCCTCGACGGCGCGCAGCCGCGTCAGCAGGTTCTCGACGATCTCGCTCTCGAACCGCCGGGCGTTGTCGTCGCGCCACAGCTCGCGCGCCGCCGCCCAGCGCAGCGCCAGCTCCTGTCCGGCGTGTCTCAGTTTGCCGGCGGCCGATTGCAGACTCAAGCGTCACCTCCCTGGTCGGGCTGGTCGGCTGGCGGGTCGTCGGCGGTCTCAGGCGGCGGCTGGTCGAGCGGGCGGGCCATGCTTTCGGGGGCCGGCTCGGCGGTGGAGCGTTGCTCGTCAGGAGTGGCTGTATAGGCTTCCAGTGCCGCCAACATGCCGTCGAGGGCCGCCAGCGCCTTGGGGATGTCGCTCTCGACGGCGGTGGTCAACTGGCGCGCCTGCCCCTGATAGGCGAAAACCTCCTGGGTAAAGCGGCGCTGCCAGTGCCGCACGTTGGCGAGCTTCTGCTGGCTCTCGGCGAGCTGGCGCACGGCACGGTCCAGGGCCTTCTGCTCCTCGATGCACGAGAAGCGGCTGCCCAGGTCGCTGCGCATACTCTGCTTGCGGGCCAGGGCGCTCTTGGCGCGAGCCACCAGCTCGCTGCGTTTGTTCATCTCGCGCTTCCAGTGGTTTTGCCGGTCCAGCTTGAGCCACTGGTCGCAGCGGGCCAGCTCGGCGTCGATCTCGGCCAGCGTGGTGCCCACCGTCTCGGCGAACTTGCACAGCGCCACCCGCACGTCGCGCAGCGCATCGATCGACTCGACCCGGGCTTGCCCTGCCATGGAATACCTACCGTTGCTGGAGATAGTTCTCGATATGCCCGGCCCGCTTCTGCAGGAAGGCCACGTGCCGGTCGGCGGCGTCCAGAAAGCGGCCCAGCGTTTTGATGGTCTGCTCGAACTCTTCGGCGAACTTGCGCTGCTCCTGGTCCTGCCACGTCTTTTCCAGGTTGCGCATCTTGGCGTGCAGCCCGCTGAGCAGCGCTTGCAGCTCGTTGCGGAAACGCAGCAGATCGCGGGCAAAACGCCTCAGCTCCGCGGGATCGACATGCGCCTGGGCCATGGCTCTCTCCTGGTCTCGGCTTGCCGGCGCCGGGCGGCGCTTTTGTTGATTCTAGCCCTGCTGGCGACGCTTTGAGCGGCGGGCTCTCACAAAACCGCGTGCCGGCCAGCCGAGGGCGGCTGGTCCCCGGTAATTTTCAGCGGGCCGCCGGCGCGCGGGGACCACGCGTCCCCACAAAGCGGGCCTCGACTGCGCCGCGCGACTCGGCGCGGTGGCCGGGTCGCGGCGCGGCCGAGGCCGCCGGGATGGACTGACGATCGCGGGAGGCGCTTATTCGCGAAACAGGTCGAAGCCGTTGTCGAGTTTGTCGGTGATGCTCAGGGCCTGCACGACGCCCTTGCCCTTGACGTTCAGTTCGTAGACTCCGATGGAAGTTGCCGGTGCCCAGTCGTTCAGCTCGCTGCTGGCACTGAGCGTGCTGCTGGTCACCTCGAACTCGATGATGTTCTTCTCGGGATTGAGCTTCCAGTTACCCTCGATGGTGCCGGCGGTCTTGCCCGACTTGGTGAGGATCGTGAAGACGAAGGTATGGTCGGCCTTCATCTCGATCTTGCGGTGGTACTTCTCGGCCGTCAGTCCCGCCGCCCGGGGATTGACTTCCTCGGCTGAAGTGGGCTCGGCCCAAGTTCCGATAACAGCATTCTCGTCGAGCGGCGGGCGCGTGGGGCGCTTCTTGTTGCAGCCGGTGCTGCCCGTCACCAGTGCCGCCGCCGCGACGATAAGAACCAGAATCTTGGTCGCACGCATCATGCTATGGCCTCCTTGAGCGCCTCTGCGGTTGCCCCGCCTGATCCCAAGTTGCCATCACCATAACGCGCCGACACGCCAGCGTACAGCCCGCCGGCGGTGCCTGGCCGTCCGGGCGGCCGGCCGGCTGCCGGCGACTTTTGACGCCTGGTTTTATATCATGGTTGTATGAGCGCACCGCGTGACAGGATGATGACGGCGGTGGCGGTCGGCCGCCAGCCGCACGAGAGCGACCTGGTAAAGCACCTCGTCCAGTCGGTCATCAGCGATCTGCACCAGCGTCCGGCGCATTGGTGCGTGTTGCTGGCCAGCGCCCACTTCGAAGACGAGCTGCCGGCGATTGCCGCCGAGGTATACGAGCTGCTCGGGCCGCGCGCCATGATCGGCACCACCGCCGAGTGGACCATTGCCGGCAACGTCGAGTACGAGCGGCAGCCGGCGATCGTGCTCTTCGCGGGCTACATGCCCGAGGTGCGCATCGGTTCGTTCCACATTTCGCAGGAAGACCTGCTGCGGCTCTCGAGCCGGCGGAGCTGGTACGAGCAGCTCGATTTGCCCAGTACCGCCCGGCCCAATTTCGTGCTGCTGGGTGATCCCTTCACCGCCAACATGCAACTGCTGCTGCACCGGCTCGATAACGCCTGGCCGCGCCGACCGGCCATCGGCGGCCTGGCCTCGGCCGGCGAGGCCCCGGGACAGAACATCATGATCTTCGACGGCCACTGCCTGCGCCACGGCATCTGCGGCATCTGGCTCGAAGGCGACGTGATGATGGACACGGTGGTCTCGCAGGGCTGCCGGCCGATCGGTCGCTACTTCGTCATCACCGAGGCCCAGAAGAACGTCATCGTCGAGCTGGGCGGCAAGCCGCCGCTGTCGGTCGTGCTCGAGACGCTCCAGCAGTGCTCGCCCCGCGAGCTGGAGCTGATCCAGGCCGGCGACCTGCTCATCGGCCGTGTCATCGACGAGAACCGGCCGAGCTTCGCCCGCGGCGACTTCCTCATCCGCCACCCCATCGGATTCGAGAAGGAAAGCGGTGCCATGATGATCAACGACATCGTGCGCACCGGCCAGACCGTGCAGTTCCAGGTGCGCGACAGCGCCGCGGCCGACGACGACCTGGCCACCCTGCTGGCGGCCCGGCAGCGCCGCGACGTGGCCGGCGTGCTGCTGTTCGCCTGCAACTCGCGCGGCACGCGGCTGTTCAACACCCCCAGCCACGACGCCAGGGCCGTGGCGGAGGTCACCGGCGGAGCACCGCTGGCCGGGATGTTCTCGGCCGGCGAGGTCGGTCCCATCGCGCGGCGCAACTACCTGCACGGCCACACCGCTTCGATCGCCTTCTTCCGCCCGCTCCATGAAGACTGAGCGCCGCCCATACCGCCTGCCGCCTGCCGCCCGCATCCGCCGACATCGTGATTTCCAGCGCGTCATGGCCGCGGGGCAACGCGTCGGCGACCGCCGCCTGCAACTGTGGGTCCTGCCCAACGGGCTGCCTTACAGCCGCCTGGGACTGATCGTCGGCCGCAAACATGGCGGCGCCGTGCAGCGCAACCGGCTCAAGCGGCTCATCCGTGAGGCCTTCCGGCTCACCCGGCCCGAGTTGCCGGCCGGGCTGGACATCGCCTGCGCCCCGCGCGTCGGCGTGCGGCTCGATCTGCCCGGCATCCGGGAGTCGCTGCGCCGGCTGGTGGCCCGCGCCGCCCGGGACCGGCAGCGGACGGGCAGGTGAGTGCGGCCGCCCCGGGCGCCGGCTGCGACGCCTGCAGGCCGGGCCGTGCCCGGCGGCAATCGTGACGGGCGCAGCCCGACCTGCACGCTATAATCACGACGACGGGCCGTAACGGTGCGGGGCCGCGCGAGGGCGGCTGGCCCCCGTGAACAGTCCACTACTGAGAGCTTGCTCCGGGGGCCGGCTGGTGGAGAAGACGTCGTGCGCACACTCATCGCAATCCCGGTCTACAACGAAGAGCGTTACCTGCCCGGCGTGCTCAGCGCGGTCAAGCGCTACGCCGGCGACATACTGGTGATCGACGACGGTTCGACCGATGCCAGCAGCGCCGTCCTGGCGGCCAGCGAGGGCATCCAGGTCATCCGCCATCCCGAGAACCGCGGCTACGGTCAGTGCCTGATCGATGCCTTCGCGCTGGCGGCCGCCCGCGGCTACGACTGGGTCGTCACCATGGATTGCGACGAGCAGCACGAGCCGGCGATGATCCCGCGTTTCGTCCGCGAGGCCGCCCGCGACGATGCCGACGTCATCAGCGGTTCGCGGTATCTGGGCGCCTGGCCGACCGACGACGAGCCGCCGCCCGAGCGACGTCGGATCAACCGCTACATCTGCGAACTGCTGGCCCGGCGACTGGGGCTGCGGCTGACCGATTCGTTCTGCGGCTTCAAGGCCCACCGCGTAGCCGCCATGCAGCGCCTGCGGCTCAGCGAGCCGGGCTATGCTTTCCCCCTGCAATTCTGGGTGCAATGC
>CAZRSM010000321.1:0-10150 GCA_964602755.1 uncultured Planctomycetales bacterium | reverse complement strand
CGGCGGTTTCCGCGGCCTCGGCCCAGGCCATCGGCCTGCCGCGGCTGAGCGAGGAATCGCAGGAGTGCATCGGGTGTCACAAGAAGGTCACCCCGGTGGTCTACCAGCAGTGGGGCGACAGCAAGCACTACCGCGCCAACGTGTCGTGCTACGAGTGTCACGGGGCCGAGAAGAGCGATGCCGACGCCTTCGATCACTACGGCTACACCATATCGATCCTGGTGACGCCCAAGGACTGCAGCCGCTGTCACAGTCGCGAGACCGAGGAGTTCCTCGGTTCGCACCACTCCAAGGCCGGCCGCATCATCGGCTCGCTGGACAACGTGCTGGCCGAGGTGGTGGAAGGCAACCGGGCCTTCAAGACCATGGGCTTTCCCGAGGGCAACTCGGCCGCCGCGGTCAACGGCTGCTGGCAGTGCCACGGTTCGCAGGTCAAGGTGCTGGCCGGCGGCAAGCTCGATCCGGCCACCTATCCCAACAGCGGTATCGGGCGCATCAACCCCGACGGCACCGAGGGCACCTGCCACGCCTGCCACACGCGGCACTCGTTCTCGGCCGCCCAGGCCCGGCACCCGGACACCTGCGGCAAGTGCCACCTGGGGCCCGACCATCCGCAGAAAGAGATCTACGAGGAGTCCAAGCACGGCATCCTGTTCTTCGCCAACATCGACGACATGAACCTCGACTCCAACAAGTGGATCGTGGGCGAAGACTACTGGGCCGCGCCGACCTGCGCCACCTGCCACATGTCGGCCACGCCCAACCAGCCGGTCACGCACGACGTGGGCATGCGCATCAGTTGGAACAACCGGCCCAAGGTCAGCATCCGGCCGGAGGTCTCGGACGCCAAGATGGGGCTGCCGGGCAAGGACGTGCCCTGGCAGGTCCGCCGGGCCAACATGCAGGACGTGTGCCTGAACTGCCACAACAAGAACTGGGTCGACAACTTCTACGTCCAGTACGACGCGCTGGTCGAGCTGTACAACGAGAAGTTCGCCAAGCCGGCCATCGCCCTCTACGAGCTGGCCAAGCCGCTGCGCGACGTGCAGCAGAACTTCGCCAATGCGGTGGACTGGTCGTTCTGGGAGCTGTGGCATCACGAGGGTCGCCGGGCCCGCCACGGGGCGTCCATGATGGCGCCCGACTACACGCACTGGCACGGCACCTATGACGTGGCCAAGACCTTCTACACGCACTTCGTGCCGGAGCTGCGCGAACTGATCGAGAAGGGTCAGCACTCCAACGATCCCAAGAAGAAAGCGGCCGCCGCGGCCCTCAAGAAGAAACTCGACGAGGTGCTCAACAGCAGCGATCACCGCTGGTATCTGGGCAAGATGGACCCGGCCGAGCGTGAACGCCGCAAGAAGGCCGCCGAGGAATTCAAGAAGCGGTACGGTGGCAAGGGCTAGGCCCGCCCGCGGTCGGCGGGGAGGCGCGCGGTCGGCCCGGCCGACCGGCGCCTCGCCCCTGCGGGTCACAGCGACGGCAGTACTGGGGCGGCAGCCGTGGAGAGGGTCAAACCAACAGCGGAAAGCGGACGAGCGGCGCTGCGGGCGCACGCCCTGGCGCGGGCCGCGCTGGCGCGCGAGCGCTACGGCCCGCGGCTGGACTGGCCGGCCATGCAGCGCCTGCTGGCCGACGGCCTGATCGTCCGCAATCCGGTGGAGGTGTGTTTCCGGGCGGCCGGGCTGGCCGCCGGTGAGTTCGCGTGCCTCGAGCCGCAGGGCGAACGCATGTCGGCCGGTTTCAGGCTGGTGATCGATCCGCGGTTGGCCGAGCAGCCGCAGTGGTTGCCGCTGGTGGTGGCCTGTCACCTGGCGTGGGTCAACTACGGGTCGGCGGCCGGGCAGCAGGAGGCCGAGCTGTTCGGGGCGGCCTTGTGCGGCTTGCCGCCCGAGGAGTATCGCCGGCGGCTTATCGAGCTGTCGGAGTTCGTCGCCCGGCCCGAGGCGCCCGAACGGAAAGGAAAGTGAGCCATGGCAATCGTGGGGGCATTCGCACGGGTCGATCCGCAGGACGTGGCAGCCACGCGGCAGCGGTTGGACGCCTTGGCGGGGGTCTCGACGTTCGATCTGGACCGCCCGGAGAAGGTGGGGATCCTGATCGAGGCGGCCGACATCGACGCGGCCCACGCGGTGCTGACCGGACCGGTCAAGCAGGCCGCCGGAGTCTGGGGCGTCTGGCCGGTATTCGTGCATTCCGAAGCGGACGAGGAGCAAGTTCGGCAGGCCGTCAGCAAGCAGGCCTGAGCGAGTCGATATCAAGGAGCGCATCATGGAAACGACGCGTCGTGATTTCATAAAAACGGCCGCCGTCACGGCCGTGGCCTCGGTTGCGGGAGGCCCGGCGGTGGCCGGCCTGCAACAGGCGTCAGGTGGCATCACCTGGCACAAGTCGGTTTGCCGTTTCTGCGGCACGGGCTGCGGCGTGATGCTGGGGATGAAAGGCGGCAAGCTGGTGGCCCTGCGGGGTGATCCCAGGCATCCGACCACCAAGGGGCTGGTCTGCGCCAAGGCGCTGTTCCTGCCGAAGATCGTGCGGTCCAAGGACCGGCTCAAATACCCCATGGTGCGCAAGAACGGCAAGTTCGAGCGCATCAGTTGGGACAAGGCCCTGGATCTGCTGGCCGACAAGTTCGTCGAGGCCATCAGGAAGCACGGGCCCGACAGCGTGGCCTATTACGGCTCGGGCCAGGCTCTTTCGGAAGAGAGCTACTTCGCCAACCGGCTCTTCAAGGGCGGCATCGGCACCAACAATGTCGAGGGCAACCCGCGCCTGTGCATGGCCAGCGCCGTGGGCGGTTACGTCAGCACCTTCGGCAAGGACGAGCCGATGGGCTGCTACGACGACATCGACCATGCCAGGGTCTTCTTCCTGGTCGGTTCCAACACCGCCGAGTGCCACCCGGTGATCTTCGACCAGATCCTGGCCCGCAAGCAGGCCAACCGCGAGGTGCTGGTGATCGTGTGCGACCCGCGCAAGAGCCCCATCACCTCGATCGCCGACGTGCACCTCGACCCGGTACCCGGCTACGACCTGGCGGTCTTCCACGCCATGGCCCACGTGATCATCAAGGAAGGCCGGCACGATGCCGACTTCGTGAAGAACCACGTGGTCTTCAAGGCCGTAAAAGACGGGCGGCCGGTGGACGTGGATTTCGACGGGTACGTCAAGTTCCTGGAAGCCTACACTCCCGAGAAGGCCGCCCTGATCTCCGGCGTGCCGGCCGAGAAGATCGTCGAGGCCGCCCGCGTCTTCGCCCACGGTCCGACCATGAGCTTCTGGACCATGGGGCTCAACCAGCGCACGCGCGGCGTGTGGGCCAACAACCTGATCCACAACCTGCACCTCATCACCGGCCAGATCGGAAAGCCGGGGGCCACGCCCTTCTCGCTGACCGGTCAGCCCAACGCTTGCGGCGGCGTGCGTGATACCGGTTCGCTGTGCCACATCCTGCCTTATGGCCGCGTGGTCAAGAACCCCGAGCATCGCGAGCAGATGGAGCGCCTGTGGGGCAGCAAACCGGGCACCATCAAGCCCAAGCCGGGCTACAACACCATCGAGATGTTCCGCGCTTTGGCCAAGGACAAGATCAAGGCCATGCTGATCCTGACCACCAACCCCGGACAGTCGCTGCCCAATCTGTCGCCCTACCGCGACGCCATGGGCAAGCCGCGGCCGGGCAAGCCCTTCATCGCCGTGATCGACAGCTATCCCACCCGCACGACCGAGCTGGCCGACCTGATCCTGCCGGCGGCCATTTGGTCGGAGAAGGCGGGTGTCTTCGGCATGTCGGAGCGGCGCTACCAGTATCAGCCGGCGCTGCAGAAGCCTCCGGGCGAGGCGCGTCCCGACTTCGAGGTGCTGCTCGAGTTCGCCAAGCGGCTCGAAAAGCGCGGGGTGATCCCCAAGGGATATGCCAGCAAGTTCAAGAGCGTCGACGACGTCTGGGACGAGATGCGCCTGGCGTCCAAGAATACCGCCTACGACTTCACGGGCATGACCCGCGAGCGGCTCAAGAAGGAACGCGGCATCCGCTGGCCGGCGCCCACGCCCGACCATCCCGGCACGGCGCGGCGCTTCGTCAAGGGCGAGGATCCCCTGCTCGATTCGGGGCCCTATGCCGACTCGTCGCTGGTCGACGGCGAAGTGAAGTTCTACGCCCGCCCCGACGGCAAGGCCATCGTGTGGCTGCGTCCGGCCCAGGGGCCGGCCGAGCCGGCGGACAAGGAATATCCTTACATCCTGTCGACCGGGCGCGTGCTCGAGCACTGGCACACCGGCACGATGACGATGAAGGCCGAAGAGCTGCGCAAGGCTCAGCCCGAAGCCTACGTCGAAATCAACCCCGTGGATGCCGGGAAGCTCGGGATTCGCAGCGGCGACATGGTGCGGATCACGTCGCGCCGCGGCCAGGCCCTGATCAAGGCCCGCGTGGTGGACATCCCGCGGCCGGGCATGGTTTTCGTGCCCTGGCACTGGGCCGACGACAACAGCCTGATCAACCGCGTTACCATCGACGCCTACGATCCCGGCTCTAAGCAGCCTGAATTCAAGATCTGTGCGGTCAAGCTCGCCAAGGCCTGATCCGCCCGCAGACACGTGAGGAGTACGATCATGAACCGTTGGAAACTCACCTGTGCGGTCTTCGGCGTGCTGGCGGCGGCCGTGGTGCTGTGCCATTCCGGCTGGCTGAGCCAGGCTCGGGCCGCCGGCGACGGGCTGGCCCAGCAGCCGCCCGCCGGAGGACCGGCCAAGCCGCACACGGTCAACCCCAAGCGCCCGCCCGCGGGGCAACCGGCGGCTCCACGACAGCCGCAGGCGCCCGGCAAGGTGACCATGGGCGGCGGCGAGTTCGCCGAGAACGCATTTCCGCCCACCGTCTCGGACGTCGACTACCACAACGACGCCTGGATGCGCGACGACTGTCTGCGCTGCCACGAAACCGGCGTGGGCGATGCTCCCATGACGCGTCACGAGGGCATGCCCAAGGTGCTCCTGAGCGCCAAGTGCCGCAGTTGTCACGTGCTGGTGCCCGGACAGAAGCCGGCCCCGAAAAAGGAGTACACCGGAGAATTCACCGAGTTCTCGTTTCCGCCGATGATCCCGGCTTCCGAGTCGCACAAGCGCGGCTGGATGCAGGACGATTGCCTGCTGTGTCACGAGGACGGCGTGCGCGGCGCGCCGATCGTCAAGCACAAAGGCATGCCCAGCATCCTGCTGACCGCCAAGTGCCGCAGTTGCCACGTGCAGGTGCGGTCGGCGACCATTCCGGGCCGCTGATTGAGGGCTCCCCGGAGCGGGGCGCGGGTCGGTCGTGACGTGGCCCGCGCCTCGCTTCGTTTATATATTGATAACGGTATTCGCATGTGGTTACTGGTTCCGCTGCGCCGGGGCGCTTGAGCCGCGTGCCGGCCGACAGTACCGTGCCCGAACGCGCGCCGGCGAGCCGCGATAGCGAAGGAAGCACCCGATGCCGTTGACACGCAGAGCCCTGCTGGGGTGGGTCGGACTGGGAGTCGGTGCCGCCCTGGGGGGCGTGTTTCGAGCCGCCGGCGGCCAGCGCCGTCGCCCTGTGCTGCTGCGCCCGCCGGGGGCGCTGGACGAACCGGAGTTTCTGGCCGCCTGTACGCGCTGCGGTCAGTGCGTCGAGGTCTGCCCGCACGGCTCGCTCGAGCTGGCCGGTCACAACGCCGGCGTCGCCGCCGGCACGCCCTTCGTCGATCCACGCGAGCACCCCTGTCTGCTCTGCGAGCGGCAGCCGGGGCTGCTGTGCATCGATATCTGCCCCACCGCGGCCCTGCAGCCGGTGGCCGAACTGTCGGACATCCGCATGGGCACGGCGGTGATCGACGTAGAGACGTGTTTCGCGTTCAACGGCGTGTCGTGTCGCTCGTGCTGGCACACGTGTCCGTTCCCGGACAAGGCCATCACGTTCGACGACCTGCTGCGGCCGGTGGTCCACGCCGAACACTGCATCGGCTGCGGCATCTGTACGCAGGCCTGCCCCACCAGCCCGACGTCGATACCCATCCGGCCGCGGGGGGCCGATCGGCTGGCCGAGATTCCCGGCGAGGGGGACGCGAGCTGATGAGCAGGAAACGCACAAGGCGGCGCATCAGCCGCTGGAAATGGGCCCGGCGGGCGACGGCGCTGACGTTCATCGTCCTGATGGTGCTCGGTGCACGGCCATGGTTCGAATGGTTTCGCGGGTCGACCACCGGCAGCCGTCTGCTCGAGGTGATTCCGCTGGCCGACCCGCTGGCAGCGATCGAGGTGACGCTGGCCAGCCGGGCGCTGCACGGCACGATGTGGCTGGGCGCGGGGATTCTGATCGGCGCGTGTCTGCTGCTGGGGCCGGTGTTCTGCGGGTGGGTCTGCCCGCTGGGGCTGCTGCTGGATCTCAACGACGGCCTGCGCCGCCGGCTGGTGCGACTGCCGGGCGGCAAGCGCAACAGCCGGCGGCGCGAGCGCGGGTTGCGCGTGCCGCGGGTGACGCGCTACGGCGTGCTCGGGCTGGTGGTCGGCTTTTCGGCGGTGGCGGGGCTGCCGGTATTCCAGATCGTCTCTCCGATCAACCTGGTAGCCTGGACGCTGGTCTTCTTCGCGGCGCCCGGCGGCGAGCAGAGCGAGTGGCCCGCGCGGATAGCCGCCGGCGCGCAGGCCGCGGTAACGGCCGCCGGTCCGCTGTTGTGGTTCCTGGCGGGGATCGTGTTGGCCGAGTATTTCCTGCCGCGGTTGTGGTGTCGTTCGTTGTGTCCGCTGGGAGCGCTTTACAGCCTGGTGGGTCGCCGGGCCCCGCTGCGCGTGCGCGTCAACCCGCGCGAAGCCGGCAAGTCGCGCTGCGAATACTGCGCTTACGACTGCCCGATGGGCATCGAGGTGATGCGCGACTACACGCTGGCCGGCAAGCCCTCGATCGACGACCCGGAATGCACCCGTTGTGGCGAGTGTATCGACACCTGCCCGCGCGGCGTGCTGGCGCTCTCTTTTCGCGACTTCCCGCCGCTCGAGACGCCGCCGACCCATCCGCCGCAGGACGAATCCGCCCTCGACGAGCTGCACAACCCGCTGGAGGTGATCCAGGGCCACGAGCAGCGCTGAGCGGGCCGCGCGCAGCCGCACTGTGGGGACTGCGGTGTTCGTGCGGACAGTACCCGCAGCGTGCATTACAATGCGCGGCGCGATGGACCTGGACACCGAAGTCTGCCACTGCTACCACGTGTCGCTGCGGAAGCTGATCCGTTTCGCGCGGCGCCGGCGGCCGACGCACCCCGCGCAGATGGCCGAGTGTCTGGGGGCCGGCACCGGCTGCGGCGGGTGCGTGCAGAAGCTGGCCCTGATTGCCGAGCTGGCCCGACACGGCGATGAGGAGATTGCCGCCGCCCTGCAGCAGCGCTGGCCTTACGGTTGAGCGGTTCCCACCAGGTGGCCCCGGACTGAGAAAGGCAAACGCGATGGAAAACCTCACGAGGCGTGAACTGCTGTCGACCGCGGCACTGGTCGGCGGCTGGTGTTTTCTGGGGGCCGAGCGCGGCGCGGCCCGGCAGACGCCGGCGGCGGGCGCCGCCCCGGCCGGAGGGCCGTATACGTTGCCGCCCCTGCCCTACGACTATGCCGACCTGGAGCCCTACATCGACGCCCAGACGGTCAAGCTGCACCACGACGTGCACCACGCCGGCTACGTGCGCGCCGCCAACGCCGCCATCGCCGGCCTGGAGCGCGTGCGTCGCGTCGGCGGCGAGGAGGTGCGCCAGGTGCGCGAGCTGACCGATCGGCTGGCCTACAACCTCAGCGGACACCTGCTGCACACCATCTACTGGACCAACATGAAGCGCGACGGCGGCGGGCGGCCCAAGGCCGACGGTCAGTTGGGTCGGCTGATCAAGCGCGACTTCGGTTCGTTCGAGGCCTTCGCCGGCAGCTTCCAGGCCGCTGCCCAGCAGGTGCAGGGCTGCGGCTGGGGCATCCTGGCGTGGGAGCCGCTGGCCGGGCGCCTGCTCGTGCTGCAGGCGGAGAAGCACCAGAACGGCACCTGCTGGGGCGCTATACCACTATTGGTGGTAGACGTATGGGAGCATGCCTACTACCTGAGGTATCAGAACAAGCGTTCGAGCTACATCAAAGCCTTCATGAACGTGGTCGACTGGGACAACGTCGAGAAACGGCTCGAGCGCGCACGCGAACTCCAGCCAGTCGATCGGACCTGACGCGGACTTGAGCGGGCGCTTGCAGACACCATCGACGTTGAGTCTCCAGCCGGCCGAGCAGCCCACGGCCTGGTGGATCCTCATTCCCGCGCTGATCCTGCTGATCGCGCCGGTCGTGACCGTTTCCGAGATCGCCGCCCACACCCGCGTCGACGTGGTTGACGATCAGTTGTTCGGCTTTTTCGGCTGGCGCATCGCGCACGGGGCGGTGGTGTACCGCGACGTGTGGGACAACAAGCCGCCGGGCATCTACTGGACCAACGCGCTGGGCTTTGTGCTGGGGCGTGACAGCTACGCCGGCGTGATCGGGCTGTGCGTCCTGGCGGTAACGGTGCAACTGGTCAGCTTCTTCGTCGTGGCCGCGACGGTCTACACCCGCGGGGCCGCCGCCATCGGCACGGTGCTGGCGGCGTTCTTCTTTACGCACGGCTTTTTCCAAGGCGGCACCAACCGCACTGAAACTTTCCTGATGGCCTGCGAGCTGACCGCGATGGCCTTCTATTTCAGGGGATTCGTGCGCGACCGCTGGTGGAAGTGGTATCTGGCGGGTATGTGCGCCGGCTGCGCGTTCTTGTACAAGCAGGTCGGCCTGGCGGCCTGGGGCACCATGGGGCTGCACACCATCATCCTGGTGGTGCTCGGCGACCTGCCCTGGCGCAGCGGACTGCGGCGCTGCCTGCTGCTGGCCGGCGGGATGCTCACGCCGGTGGCGGCCAGCGTGGCGGTGATCGCCTGGCAGGGGGCGGCGCAGGACGCCTGGTTCGCGATCTTCGCCTTCAACCGGGCGTATTTCGAGGAGGGTAACAGCAGCCTGACCACGCTCAAGCTCAACCGCTTCCAGTTGCGCGAGCACTTCCGCGTGGCCCTGCTGTTGCCGATGCTGATGTCCACCGCCGCGCTGATCCACGCCTTTCTGTGGCGCGTGCGGCCCAAGGAGCGGCCGGAAGACGTGGCGGCGCGCATCGGCCCGGCGGCCTGCCCGCGCTACATGCTGCTGTTTGCCATCTGGTTCGCGGTGGCCTACTACGGCGCCGCGATCAGCCCGCACTACTTCCGGCACTACCTGCTGCCCACCTTCCCGCCGCTGATGCTCATGTCGGCCTACCTGGTCAACGTGCTGCGCGGCGAGATCAGCATCACCCGCCGGCTCCAGCGGCGCATCTGGGTGACGGCCTGCTTCGTGGCGATGGGCTACTTCCTGGCCGACAGCCTCAAGTGGCACATCGGCGAAGTCAGCAGGACCTGGGTCTATCGTCTCGTCGAACAGCGCCAGCCCGAGTGGGAGGTCATCGCCTCGGCAGTGCGCCAGCTCTCCGGCCCCGACGACCGCATCCAGTGCTTCGGCTACTACCCCGGCGTATACCTGTCGGCCAGACGGATCAACGCCTCGCGGTACGCCACCACCGAGAAACTCGGCCAGGTGCCGCACACCCGCGCCGCCGAGATCATCCGCCGGCAGTTGCGCGACGAACTCGAAGCCGCGCCGCCGCAGTTGATCGTGATGAGTGCCGGCGACTATGCCCGCGTGCGCGAGGCGCAGCCGGCCGGGCCGGGCGAGGACTGGCTGAGCTGGTGGTTGCAGGAGTTCCTGGGATCGCACTACCGCATGGTTCACGAGGTGGCTGATTGCAACGTCTACATCTTCCGGCGGCTCGACGGCGCAAAGCAGACGGGCCGCAGCGTCGCAGACGACGACACCGCGACCCGTTGAGCTGTCCGGTTGTTGGGGCGGGAGCTACCTGGTCTTGAAGAAGACCTGGGCGGTCTCGCTGTGGTCGGCCCGCACGGTCAGCAGCAGTTTGTACTTCTTGCCCGGTTCGAGCGTAACGCCGGAGCATGCTGTCTGGGTCCGCAGGCGTGGCTGGCTTGCGGCGGGAGACCTGCGGGTTGGCGACATACTATTGGACACCGCTGAACAACCGGTGCTAATCATAGACATC
>CAZRSM010000320.1:0-6446 GCA_964602755.1 uncultured Planctomycetales bacterium | reverse complement strand
GAGTTCGGCGTGCGGGATGCCGACCTGCATGAGGTGGTCGTCCCCAACGACCTGCGCAGCGCTCACCAGGCCGAGCAGCGCATCCTCGACGAACTCGCGCGGCACCGCTACAGCCCCGAGGTCACCTTCGCCATCAAGCTGGCCCTCGAAGAGGCCCTGACCAACGCCGTCAAGCACGGCAACAACAACGACGCCAGCAAGCAGCTCACGCTGCGCTACTTCGTCGATCCGCGGCGGACCGTAATCATGGTCCGCGACGAGGGGCACGGCTTCAAACCCCACCAGGTTCCCGACCCCACCTGTGACGAGAACCTCGAAAGACCCAACGGCCGCGGCCTGATGCTGATGCACGCTTACATGACCCGCGTGTGTTTCAACAAGGCCGGCAACGAGGTGTGGATGCTCAAAGAGAACGAGCCGGGCAAGTAAGCCGGCCGGCGCCGCTTCAGGCCAACTGCCGCACGGCGCGCTCGAACAGCGCCAGGCCGTCGGCGCGGGCCTGATCGCGGTGCGCGGTCCAGGCCGGGTGCTGCGTGGGGTCGACGGCCCGCTCGGGGTGCGGCATCAGGCCCAGGATGCGCCCGCTGGGGTCGCACAGGCCGGCGATGTCGGCGTCGCTGCCGTTGGGGTTGCAGGAGCGGTCGGCCTGCTGTTCGGGGGCCACGCCCAGCCAGCACAGCTCGTCGATGTCGGGCGGCGGCTGGCCCGGGCGGGTGTCGGCGGGGACGTAGCGCAGCGCGGCCTGACCGTTTTCCACCACCCGGCGCAGGTCCCAGCCGTCGCGGAAGGTCACGCGCCCCTCGCCGTGGGCGATGGGCAACTCGTAGACCCGGCCCGGTTCGACAAAGACGCACGGCGAATCGCCGGCCTGCAGCGTCACCCAGCGATCCTGAAAGCCCGGCGGCTCATTCGGCGCGATCGTGCAGACCGCGGAGGCCGGGTCGGCGCCGGCGCCCGGCTCGGGCAGCAGCCCGGCCTGCACGAGTACCTGAAAGCCGTTGCAGATTCCCAGGATGAGCCGGTCGCGTTCGACGAAGCGGCGCAGCTCGTCGGCCAGATGGCGGCGGAGCTGCGCGGCGAAGACCCGGCCGGCGGCGATGTCGTCGCCATAGCTGAAGCCGCCGGGGATGGTCAGGATCTGGCAGCGCTCGAGCCGGCCGGGGTCCGCGATCAGCTCGCGCAGAGAAACCGACTGCGGCGTGGCGCCGGCCAGTTGCCAGGCGTGGGCGGTTTCGCGGTCGCAATTGGTGCCCGCCGCCCGCAGAATCAGCACGTCGATCCGGCCCATGAGAACCCGTTGCGATCAGGTAGTTTCGGCCAACCCGTGACACGCGCCGCGTCCGTCGCCGGGCGTGCTGGCCGCTGGCCGGCAGCATATACTCATTGCGGTGGCCTTGCCAACCACGACCGATCCGGCCCTGCGGGAGCGATGGCGATGCGATGCGTGAGCATACTGGTGGCAAGCGTGCTGATGGCCGCGTCCGGCCTGGCCCAGACCGAGGAGTCCCCCGAGGTTCAATCCCGGCTGGACCACCTGCGCGAGGTGCAGCGGAAGGCCATCCGCCTGATGGACGCCTTGCGCAAGCTCGAAGACTGGGACCAGCACCACGCGTACATCGTCGAGGCCGCCGAGACGCTCTTTGAGCGCAATGGCTGGGATTCGGAGTCCGACCAGTTCGCGCTTCAGATGCTGCGCGAGGTGAGCCGCATTCCGCCGTGGCAGGCCGAGCGGCGTTTCCGCGAGGCGCTGGGCATGATCAGCGAGCGTTACGGACTCGATGAAGATCAGCAGGCCCAGTTGCGCCATGAGATCATGATGCTCGACTGGGAGCTGTTCTCCAGGCACGCCGATCGCATCCTGGAGTATGCCACCGAGGCCATCGAGACCCGGGCCGCGGGCCAGCCCTTCACGCCTGGGCAGATCGCGCGCTGGACGACCCTGGCCGAGCCGGTGTTCGCGGACATGCGGCAGCGCTTCCAGGAAGCGGCCGAGGCGTTCGCCGACGAATTGACGCCCGAGCAGCGCGAGTTGCTGCTGCGCGACGTCGAGGCCGCCGACCGGCGACTCGATTGGGTCGAGCAGATGTCCGAGAAATGGAAACGCGGGCAGTGGTCGCCGGCCGATTGGGGTATGGACAACGACCCCATCCAGAACCCCGAACTCGCTGCTGCGGCGGGCGGCGGGGCTTCAGCGGCACCGACCGGCAACAAGAACCAGGCGGCTGGCGGCCAGGACGTTCGCCGGGCGCAGACGGGCCCCGCGTCCGCCAGCAAGTCGCCGCGGCGCAAAGCCGCCGCCTCGGCTCCGGCCGACGAGCACCCGTGGGCCAGGTACACCCGGCAATTCGTCGCGCGCTATCGGCTCAACAACGAGCAGCGGCAACGGGCCTGGAGCATCTACCGTGACGCCCGGCAACGCGAGGATTATCTCACGCAGCGTTTCCAGCGTGCCCGTGACGCCCTGCGCAAGCGTCTGGCCGACACCAAGGCCCGGGCCGCGGTAGAGCAGAAGCAGTCCAGCCAATACGAGACCGAGCGGCAGCGGGTCTTCGAGCAGATGAAGCAGCGGCTGGAAAAGCTGCCCACGCGGGCCCAACGGCGGGCGGTCCAGCCGGCCAGCGCTCCGGCCAAACCCGGCAGGTCGCAGCGGTAGGGGGGGATCCGGTGGACCGCGCAGAATCTCGCAAGCGTTGCGAAAGGCGCTCGCCGGCCGTCGCCCGTTGGTGCGGCGGACTGGTCCCGCTGCTGTTGTTAATGGGGGTAGTACCGACGAGCATGGCCCAATCTCGACCCGCGATCGATTGGCCTCCGCGGCTCACCGCGGGCCTGCCGGAGTTGGCCCGGCGAACACGAGGCGCGACGATCGAGATCGGCCGGTCGGGCGACGGTCGCGAGGTCCTGCGTGTCAGCGGCTGTGAAGCGCTCGGACGCGGCCTGGTGCTGGAGGTGGTCGAGACCGGCGCGGACGAGCCGCCCGCGCGGCAGACCGAGCTGCGCTTCGTGTCGTTCTCGCCGCTGGTGGTGGGGCCGGACGCCGCGCGCGACTGGCGGCCGCCGGCCAGGCTGACTGGTGCCGAGCTGGAGCTGGGTGTCCAGTGGACGCTGTACGAACCGCGCACGGAGCCGAACCGCGGCCTGGTGGTGCATCTGGGCGGCAATCGCTACGTCCGCCGGGCGTTGCTCAAGGACGGCTGGGCGGTGCTCAGCTCGTCCGGCACCGGGCGTTATTTCGCCCGCCGACACAGGCCGCAGCGCTTCGTGCTCGACTCGGCGGCGGACGCGCCACGGGTGGCGGCGCAGATCGCGGCGACGATCGACGACGAGCTGGCCGACTGGGCGTATTCACTGGCGGCGGTGCTCGAATACCTCGAGCGCCAGCGGCCGGAGCTGCGCCAGCAGCCGGCGGCGGTGATGGGCTTCAGCATCGGGGCACTGGGGCTGCCGGCGGTGGTGGCGTATGTGCCCGACCGTTTCGCGGCGGCGGTGCTGGTGGCCGGCGGGGCCGATCTGCTGCGCATTTCGCAGAGCAGCGCCAAGGCCGACCCGGGACTGGTGATAGTCACCCCACAAGACGCCGACCGGGCCGGGTTGCTGAGGCAGCTCGATGAGCACTACCGGCGGCTGACGCGGCTGGACCCCTACCAGACGGCGCCGCTGATGCAACACATGCCGCGGCTGGTCGTTCAGGCCCGGCTGGACAGGGTGGTGCCGGTATGGTCGGGGCAGTTGCTGTACGAGCGGCTCGGACGGCCGGAGCGTTGGGACTATCTGGCGGGACACCGACACCTGCTGCGGGTGGTGATGCGTTTTGCGGCGGCGCGGCTGACCGGGTGGGTGGAGCAGCGGGTTACTTCTGGCGATAGATGATGCGGCCGCGCTTGAGGTCGTAGGGCGAGAGTTCGACGGTGACGCGGTCGCCGGGCAGGATGCGGATGAAATGCTTGCGCATCTTGCCGGAGACGTGGGCGAGCACTTCGTGCTTGTTGCTGCCCAGCTCGGCTTCGACCAGGAACATGGCGTTGGGCAACGCCTTTACTACCACCGCTTCGAGAATGATCGCGTCTTGCTTGGCCAAGGGGTCCACCTCTGTAAACAAAGCGACCGAAAGCAGCTTGCCGGCCACGGCTGCGCCCCCGCCGGCGCACGTCGGCTTCCACATGAGCAGGGCGAGAAAGCCGGATGCTGCACGCTCGCTCGACCGGGCCGCGCGCCGCCGCCCGGCAGCCATCGGTTCGGTCAAGAGCGAACCATCGTACTTTTGGCCGGCCCGTCGGTCAACGTGCGCGGAGCAGCGATTACGCGTGAGGAAGGTCACGGGTGCGTCTGACGCCGGGGTTCGATGCACCACCTGCTGCCGCGGGGCCTCAGCCGGGTGATTGCTGGCGGCGAGGCGATTCTGCGGCGCCGGTGTTGCGCCAGGGCTGATCGCGCTCGAAGACTTCCAGGTGTCTGGTGATCTGATCACTCAGCACCCGGCGACGCTGCTCGCGTGACAGCGTCAAGGCGCGCCGGGCCGTCTCGACCGCCCGGGCGAACTCGCCCAGCTCGGCATAGGCACAAGCCAGGACATCGAGTACCTGGGGATCGCGGGGGCGCTGGCGCGCCAAACGGCGGGCCAGCCGCACGGCGGTGGTGCCGTCACGCAGCTCGTCCGCGACGGCGGTCGCCCGCAGGCGGGCCAGTACCAGCGCCGCCGGTCGGTCAGTCGGGTCGGCGTCGAGCAAACGCTGACACAATTCCAGGGCCTCGGCTTCGCGCCCGCAGGCGAAGAGGGCCGCGGCGTAGCTCGCGTCATGCTGGTACACGTCGGGTCGCAGACGCCGCAACGTGTCCAGCTCCTGCAGCGCCTCGCAGGCGCGACCGGCCCGCAACAGCATGTCGGCGTAGACCTTGCGCGGCTCGGCGGCCAGCGGCCAGAGCCCCAGAGCCCGCCGCAGGCAGCGTTCGGCCCTGGCAAAGTCTTCGTACGGCGGATGCGAGTAGATCTCGCCCAGGTTGATCCAGGGCATGAGCCAGTCGGGTTCGAGCCGGGCGGCACGCTCGAACTCCTCGATGGCCTCGTCGAGCCGCCCGGATAGCGCCAGGGCGGCTCCCAGCTTGCCGTGGGGTTTGGCCCAGCCGGGGCGTTCAGCGAGAGCGGCCTTGAACTTGAGCATCGCTCCGTCGAGCCGACGCAGCCGCATGAGGGCGGTGCCCCAGCTCTCGTAGGCCTCGGCGCGGACGCGCGGAAAGCGGGCGGTGTACTCGAACCAATGGGCGGCCTGGCGGTAGTCGCCCTTTTCGCTGGCCAGGATGCCCAGGTTGAGCGACGCGATCCAGGCATTCGGATTGGCGGCCAGCGTGTCGCGCCACAGGCGCTCGGCGTTCTCGAAGCTGCGCGCGTGGCGGAACGCCAGGGTGCCCAGTGCCGCCAGTATCACCAGCGTAAGCGCCGCCAGAATGCGCCGACCGGCGCGCGTCGCCCGCAGCCTGGCGCTGTAGCGGTACGCGGTAACGACGTAGAGCGCGATGAATCCGATACTGCCGAGATACTGGAAATGGTCGAGCACCCACGAGAAGCGCTGCGAGTAGACTTCGAACAGCCCGAGCGCCGGCGCCAGGGTGACGGCGCTGTAGGCCACCAGCAGCAGCGGTCCGAGGCCCCAGCGCCGCCGACCGGTCGCCAGCACGACCACCGCCGCCAGACAGCCGGCCAGCGGCAGCCAGGCTTGCCACTGGTCGAGGTGCGGCTCCCAGCGCGGGTAGATGAACATGACCGGATGGGGCCAGAGGTCTTTGCCGGCATAGAACAGGAACGCCCGCGGCGCCACCAGGAACACGCGCTGCACCAGCGAATAGTCCCAGTCGGAACCGGCGGCGCCGACCTGCGTGCGTTCGAGGTACGCCGTCAGCAGACCCGCCGCCAGCCCCAGCGCGAACAGTGGCACGAGAGCCCCCAGCTCGGTCAGTCGCGGCATACGCCGCCGATACGCGAAAACGAGCAGCACGATCACCGGAAGTGAGCAGGTGGCGGTCTTGCTCAACAGGGCGGCGGTAAATGTCAGCAGGGCGCCGAGGTAGAGCAGCGGGCGGCCCCTGGGCGGCGCGGGGCGGTCGAGACGGTAGTAGCGCAGCAGGCACAGCAGCGCGAGCAGGTAGAACACGCCCGAGAGGACGTTCTTGCGCTCGGTGATCCAGGCCACCGACTCGACGTGCACGGGGTGCAGGGCGAAGACGGCCGCGATCAGCCAGGGGGCCGGCATGTCCAGCCGTCGACAGACCAGCCACAGCAGCAGCGCCGTCAGCACGTGCAGGGCGACATTGTTGACGTGATAGCCCAACGGGTGCTCGCCCCACAGGCGATACTCGAGCCAGAAGGTGGTGTAGACCAGGGGGTAGTACTGGGCGGTGTTGATACGCAGGTGGCCGGCTTCGGGATCGTAGCGCACGGCCCAGATGGCCGCCAG
>CAZRSM010000319.1:0-2625 GCA_964602755.1 uncultured Planctomycetales bacterium | reverse complement strand
GCAGCTGTTCGACCTGCTGCCCAACTTCATCGACGAGTGGGTGGACAGCTCGGACGTGGCCGTGATCGCCGGCAAGATCTCCGACGGCTGGGTGCTGGCCAACGGCCAGACCAAGCCCGAAATCCTCATCAACATCGACGCCATCTCGATCATCGCCCTGGTGCTGGTGATCTCGTGGATGATCCGCAAGATCAACAAGGTCGTGGCGATGGTCATCGGCATGCTGATCTCGCTGGTCGGCTTCGTCGGTGCCGGCTATACGCAGCTCGGCTGGATCTGCGCGCTGATGATCTTCATCTTCGCCATCGGCGAAATGACCTGCAGCCCGACCTTCAGTGCGTACATCGGCCTGATCGCCCCCAAGGACAAGAAGGCCCTCTACATGGGCTATTCCAACATCCCCTTCGCCATCGGCTGGGCGCTGGGCAACCTGGTCGGCGGCTACTTCTACGACCACTACGGCGCCAAAGACACCCTGGCGCTCAAGTACCTGGCCACCGATACGAAACTCGTGGCCCGGGCCGCCCAGGCCGCCGACTGGAGCGACGCGCTCGACAAGCTGCCCAAGCTCCTCCAGCTCGAGCGCGAGCGGGCCTTCGAAACCGCCTGTGTCATCCGCGGCGTCGAGCCGCAGCAGATGGCCGCCACGCTGCGCGAGGCTTTCCGCTACGACGCCGGCACGATCCAGAACCTGGCCCTGCTGCACCTGGCCCTGCGGCCCGAGAACCGCGCCGCGTCCATCGCCGGCTATGCCAGGGTCGTGCACGAACTGGCCGGCACGCTCACCGGCGACGCGGCCCGCTTCGCCGGCGAGGTCGAGAGAGCCGTCACGCCGCCGAAGCCGGAAGGTGTCTCCAGTTCCAGCTCACCGGAATCGAGCGCCCCGGCGAGCCAGCCGGCGTTCAAGCCGAAGCCGCAGGCCCAACTGCCCGCCGGCGAGCTCGTGCTCGAAGACGCCGACGAGATCAAGCGGCTGGTCGTGCTGGCCCGCAAGCTCACCCGCGGTGAACTGACGCTCGAAGAGGTGCACCTGCCGGCCGTGATCCGCTACCTGCCCACCATCACCGGCGTCAAGCGCTCCGAGGCGCTCGCCACGGTGCGCGAGCTGGAGAACGAAGGTCTGCCCGCCGACCAGCGCAAGACCGACTCGCAGATCATCGCGATGCTGTGGCAGCAGTTCGGCGATGATCCCGACGTGCTGGATAACCTGGCGCTGGCGTGGTTCGCGGCGGCCACCGACCACGTCTATCAGGCTCTGGCCGATACGCCCTTCCAGTATGGCGCCGACGAGGTCGAACAACGCATGAGCGAGATCGAGCGCCGCATCGGCATCAGCCGGGCCGAGGCCTTCGACGGCCTGAGCGTGGCGCTGGGCTACGACCCGCAGAAGGTGGACGCGGCCCTGGCAGGCGTGCAGCCGGCCACCACCCAGCCGTACGCCAACCTGTATGTCTACCTCGCCACGCAGCCCGACCCGCGTTACGAAGCTGTCAACAGCATGGACTGGAAGCACAACCTCGACCTGCTGCGCGAGATGGTCCGTTCCGACGAGCAGACGCTCAAGGTCGTGAAGGCAGAGATCGACAAGGTCGGCATCATCGAACGCATCATCAAGTCCATCCTGCGGCTGCTGGGCAAGGAGGAGCCGGCCGGCGTGATGACCGAGGAAGGCGTCAACTACACCAAGCTGGCTGCCAAGCGGCCGCTGATACAGAAGGCCCTGGCGGTCAAGGACTGGGCCAAGACCCCCGAGCAGGCCCGGCAACTGATGCGCATCGACCCCTACCGCGCCCGCCTGCTGGCGGCCGGCGACAAGGAACACGCCCGCAGCGTCCTGTGGGACCAGTACCACCCGTACATGGTCTGGGTCTACCTCGGCGCGCTGGGCCTGGTCGGCACGCTGGGCATGATCCTGTTCTACTTCGCCACCAGGAGCTCGCAGCCCGGCAACGGCGGCGAAAACGAAACGAGCGCCGGCAAGGGCACCAACGACCAGCAGACGGAGGCCGCACCGGCATAAACCGCCGGCGCTCCCGGACAAAAAGACGTCGGGTGAGCACCGCCCACCAATCGTGGACCTGGGCGCCGCTTCCCGACCCGCACGCGGGAAGTCGCCATCCACAAATCAGCTGATACGGGTACCGCGCCATGAACGCCATCACCGCCAATCTCCTGCTCGCCGCCGCCACGCAATCCGACGACGGCCCGCTGGTCACCGAGCCGGCCGGCGTGCTGGCGGTACTGTTGGTGGTACTGGCGGCGATCTTCCTGGCCGGCCAGCATCCCGTGGGGGCGCGCGTGTTCAAGTACGTCCCCGCGCTGCTGCTGTGCTACTTCGTCCCCACCACGCTGACCACGCTGGGCGTCATCCCGGCCTCTTCGCCGCTGTACGACTGGGTCAAGCAGATCGTCCTGCCGGCCAGCCTGGTGCTGCTGATCCTCGCGCTCGACCTGCCCGGCATCGTGCGGCTCGGTCCCAAGGCGGTCATCATGCTGCTGGCCGGGACCGCCGGCGTGGTGATCGGCGGGCCGGTGGCGCTGTGGATCTGCCGGGACATGCTGCCGCCCGACGCCTGGCAGGGCATGAGCGCCCTGTCCGGCAGTTGGATCGGCGGCGCGGCCAAC
>CAZRSM010000318.1:0-7562 GCA_964602755.1 uncultured Planctomycetales bacterium | reverse complement strand
CCGTCTTCGGTTCCGCCAAGCCGCTGGCGGTCGTGCTGGCGACCGACGAGCAGGGTCGGCCGCTGCTGGCGGCACACGAGGTCGGCAGCGGGCGCGTGGTCGCCGCCGCCTGGGACAGTTCGTGGACCTGGGCCCTGGCCGACGACGACGGTCTGCGGCTGCATCGCCGACTCTGGCGGCAAATGGTGGCCTGGCTGGCGAATCGGCGTCCCACCGCCTGGGTGGTGACCGACCGCACCTCGTATGCCGCCGAGGCCCTGGCCGGCGGGCGGCAGGTGGTACGCATCCGCGGTGGGTTGAGCGGCGCCGGCGCCGTGCAGCGCGACGCCGCCCGCCTGCGCGCCACGCTGCGCCTGGTGCTCGAGCGGGCCGCGCCGCCGCCGGCCGCCACCCAGCCTGGCCCGGTGCCCCCGGCCCCGCCCGGTGTGGCGCAGCCGCAGGAGATCAGCCTGCGGCGCGACGGCGACGACTGGGTGGCTGAGCTGCCGGCCGACCTGGTCACCGGCGGCCGGCTCGTTCCCGGCAGCTACAGCGTCGAACTGACCATCGAGCAGCAACCCGACCGGCCGGGCGCGCCGCCGGGCGTGTACGCCGCCCGCGGCGGATTCGAAGTCTCCGCCCAGGCCCTCGAGCTGACCGAGCCCACCGCCAACGTCGACCTGCTGCGCGAGCTGGCGCGTTTGACGGCCCGCTTCGGCGGGCGCTACGAACCGGTGACACGGGCAGATGCCGTGCTGGCCGACCTGCTGGCCGAGGATCCCCGGCGGCGGATCGACCACGAGATGCGCTACGACCCGCTGGCCGCGGCGCCGTGGCTGCTGCTGGCCGCAGCCTTGCTGGTGCTGGCGCTCGAATGGGCCTGGCGCAAACGGGCCGGCCTGCCGTAGCGAACGACGCTGCGGGCGCAAAAGCAGCCCGCCGCCGGCCGACCGAGCGGTTTTTTGGCCGGCGCTGCTGTGTGCAGTACCGCGGGCGTCCGATATCGTATCAGTCGGAACAACGGGTTCGAACGCCGATTGCGGGGAGAGCGCGGCGCAGGTAGCGTTGCGATCCGCCGGTCGGCCCATGTATCACCGGCTTGATTCTGGAGCGGTACCTGACATGCAAGCAAACACGAGCGCACGACGTCGCTGCCGCGGCGTCGGCATGATGATTGTGATGATCGGCGGGCTCTGGCTTACCGGCTGCAACAAGCAGGAGCCGCCGGCGCCGGAGGGGCAGGCAGGGACTCAATCCGGCGCGCCGGCGGGCGCCGCGGCGACCGGCTTCATGCCGCCGAGCGTGGATCTGTCGCAGATGCCCCGGGGTTTACAGGCCCTCGTCGGGAAGCTGAGCGACGCGGTGCGCAATTCGCCCGACAATCCCGATCCGGTGGGAACGCTGGGCGCCATCTATTACATCCACAACCAGCCCGAGGCGGCCGTGGCCTGTTTCGAACGCGCCCGGCAGCTCGCCGGCGAGTCGTTGATCTGGCGCTATTACCTGGCGCTGGCCCTGGAGCGCAAACGCGACCACCAGCGCGCCATCAAGGAATACGAGGCGGCCCTCGAGCTGGATTCGACTTATGGCCCGCTCTACGTGCGGCTGGCGCGGCTGCTGGTCGACTCCGACCGCCAGCGCGTCGAACAGCTCTGCAAGCGTGCCCTCGAGCTCAATCCCAGGAACGCCACGGCGATGTTGATGATGGGCCTGGCGGCCGCCGCGGCCAAGGACTATGAAACGGCCCGGAAGCATGTCCAGCAGGCCCTCGAGCTGGATCCGCAGTATGCCGAGGCGCACCTGGCCCTGGCGCGCATCTACAAGGAAACCGGCCAGCAGGACAAGGTCGAGGCCGAGCTTCAGGCGGCCCGCCGCGGCCGCTCGCTGCTGGTCGACGACGACCTGTTTGCGCGCCTGCTGCGGCTGGGCTACCACTTCGAAACGCTGCTGGGCGACGCGCGGAACTTCATCCAGCAGGGCGCCTATGAGCAGGCTGAGAAAGCCCTCCAGATGGCGGCCGCCGCCGATCCCGACGGCGTGGGCAGCCTGGCGCTGCTGGCCGAGCTGCAGGTGCGCCAGGGGCGCTTCGAACAGGCGGCCGAAACCTACAGGCGGCTCGCCAGGCTCAAGCCCGAGGCCACCGCCCCGCGTCTGGGCCTGGCCGGCGTGCTGGCGCGCCTCGAGAAGCCCGACGAGGCCGAAGCGGTCTACAAGGACCTGCTCAAGTCGCTGCCGACCGACAGACAGGTGGTCGAGGCCTACAGCGTCTTTCTGATGAGTCAGGGCCGGGCCGAAGAGGCGCAGAAGCTCTGGCAGTCGGTGCTCGAGAAGCAGCCCGACGCCGCCTGGGCTCATCTGGGTTATGGCAATGTGCTGGCCAACCTGGGCCGCGCGGAACAGGCCGCCGAGCAACTGAACAAGGCCCTGGCAATCAAACCGGACGACCCGGAGGCGCTCTGGTCGCTGGGGCTGCTGGCCCGTCAGGCCGGCGACGACCAGACGGCGCTCAAGCACTGGCAGCGGATCGTCGAGGTGGCCCCCGGTTTCGTGCAGGCTTATGTCGGCCTGGCCGAGACCACCTGGTCGCACGGGCAGTACGAGCAGGCCATCGCCCACGCCCGCAAAGGTCTCGAGGCCCGCCCCGAGTCACCTACGCTCCAGAACCTGCTGGCCTGGTTCCTGGCCACCTGCCCGAATGAGAAGCTGCGCAACGGGACCGAATCGGTCAAGCTGGCCGAGGCCGCCTGTCGCCAGACGGGCCATCGCGAACATGCCATGCTGGACACGCTGGCGACGGCCTATGCCGAAGCGGGCCGCTTCGACGAGGCGATCAAGACCGCCCAGCAGGCCATCGACCGCGCCGCCGAGCTGAAAGCCGCTCAGCTCGAGGACTATCGCCGGCGGCTCGAACTGTTCAAACAGCACAAGCCGTACCACGAATCGACCGACTGAGGCGCGCAATCACGAATCGGCCCTCTGACACACGGTCGGTACGACACGATGAATTCGCGCCAGCGGGCGCAGCGGGACCTACTCCTCGTGTGACAGCAGGTACTCGGCGATCTGCTTGACCACCGGGCCGGCGGTGGCCCCGCCGCTGCCGCCATACTCGACGATCGCCGCGATGGCGTAGACCTTGCCGTGCGGAGCCGCGCCGCGCGGCGTCCGGCGGCTCTGCGTAAAGCCGATGAACCAGGCGTGCGAAGGCAGCCGGCCGTCCACCTCCGGCAGCGGGTAGCGCTCGCAGGTGCGGTAGCCGGTGATGCGGGGCTTGGGATCGTCGTAGCGGTCGAGGATGTCCTGCTCGAGCAGCCCGCCGACGACGGTCTCACGGTGCCCGTCGGGGAACTCGAGATACCAGCGGCGTTTGATCGGCCGCGGGGCGGCCTGGGCCGAACCGGTCTTGCCGCACAGCACGTATCCCGGCACGTCGATGCGCGCGTACTTGTAGGCGGTCGCGCCCGGCTCGTTGACCACCCGCCACATGCCCTCGCGCAATACGCTCAGGTAGCGCTGGTCGAAGTGCTGCTCGGGCGCCGCCGGCGCAGCGATCGGCTCGCCCGCCTCGTCACGCAACAGCACCACCGGCCGCCAGGTTCCGCTGGCCACCGTGGCCGCCACGTTGGCGGCCTGCAAAGGCGTGGCCGCGACCTCACCCTGACCGATGGCGAAGTTCCACGCATCGGCCGGATAGGCACGATGGTCGCGTCGATGACGCCGCAGCCAGTCGCTGGTGGGAACGATCCCGGGAGCTTCCTCGATCAGCCCGGTCCCCTGAGGCCGACCCAGGCCGAAGCGCTCGAACCAGCGGCACAGGCGATCGACCCCCAGCCGGTCGCCGAGCGTGAAGAAGTAGATGTTGCACGAATTGCGCAGTGCATCCGAGGCGGTCTGCGGGCCGTGCGTGACGCGATAGCGGTTGTAGATCCAGCAGCGGAAGCTGTTGGGCAGCTCGGGCCGAAACACACCGTCGCAGGTGATCGTGCTTTCGGGCGTGACGATGCCCTCGGCCAGACCGCCGTAGAGCGCGATCACCTTGCAGGTCGAGCCGGGCGGATAGATGCCGGAGACGGCCCGGAAGCGCGTCGGCATCCAGCGGTAGTCGCGGATCAGCTCGTCGTAGCGCCGGCGGTATTCGTCGTAGGCGTAGGTGGGATAGCTGACCAGCGCCAGCACCTCGCGCGTGGCCACGTCGATCACCACCGCCGCCCCGCCGCAGGGGTGCGGACTGTTGTCGACCGCCTCGGCCAGAATGTCGTAAACCGCGCGCTGCACTTCGAGGTCGATGGTGAGGTACACGTCGCTGCCGCGCCGCGGATCGAGCCGTTCGATGACTGTGCGGTCGAAGTCTTCGATGACGCGGCCGCGGGTGCCGCGCAGCACGAGTTCGCCGGCCCGTTCGACACCGCTGATGCCGCAGCGGTCTCCGGGGCGCAGACCGCGCAATTCGTCGGCGCGCAAGGAATCGTTCTCGATGCGGTCGGGGCTGGCGCTGCCGACCCGTCCCAGCAGGTGCACCAGCGTATCGGCCTGCCGGGCCCGGCGCTGCAACCCCGGGGTGACCCGCAGCCAGTGGTGCTGCGGTTCGAGTTGCAGGCGGATGGCCAGGGCCTGCTCGTCGGACAGCCCGCGGACCAGCACATGAAAACCGTGCTCCTCGGCGATCTGCTCGACCGTCGGCGAGCGGGCCTGGATGTATTGCTTGACGCGCTGCACGCGACGGCGGATCGCCACAGCACGGCGGCGCAGCTCGTCCGGCTCGACGCCGGTGAGGCGGGCCAGCTCGGGCCACAACCCGGCCAGGCGGTCTTCCAGTGTCGCCGCGATACGGCTGGTGGGCATGTCGGCCGGGAACTGGCCCCGTTTGCGCAGAGCGCGGGCCACGGCGCGCAGGTAGGTCCGGCCGTCGGGTCCGAGTCGGCCGTCGATCAGGGCCGCGAGCACCTCGTAGCGCAGGCTGACGTCGGAGGTGGGCTGGTCGGCTACCAGCACGCGGCCGGCGCGGTCGCGGATCGAGCCGCGCGGGGCGGCCAGGTAGCGCACCGGTCGGGTGAGCAACTGGTCGGCCAAAGCCTGAAAGTGATCGGCGCGCAGGACCTGAATGTCGACCAGACGCACCACCACGATCAGGGCCACGGTGCTCAACATGATGATGAACCACTTGAGGCGTCGAGCGAACACGGGCGACCCTCGCAAGCCGCTGGCCCGGCTCAGCGCGCCGTCGCAGCCAGCCGATGGTGACAGGTGGCCTGGTGATTGTAGCCCGGCGCGATCAGCGGCCCAGCGGGCGCCGCGGGTGTTTTTACCGGGCGGTGCGCGGGTTACGGTTGCGTTCCGTGGGTATTCGGGAATAATGGCGGCGCCAAGGGCGGAAAGCAGGTTGAACATGGCCGACTATGCAGAATTCGACGAGCGCGAGGGTCTGAGCCGCACCGGTCTGATCCGTGGTGCCTTGGACATCTTTGGAACCCTGCTGGTGGTGGTTGCGCCGCTGTGGTGCATCTACGCGATCGCCACCATGCCGGAGGAAGCCACCGGTTTCGATCACGTGCTGGGCATCCTGGCCCGCACGCTGTGGGGAGTCGTGGCCGGCGTGACGCTGCTGGCGCTCAGCGAGCTGATCCGCCGCGTGGGGGCCATGCAACGCGCCAGCGAGAGCGCCCCGCGCGGTGCCGATTACTCGACGTCGTTCGGGGCCGGCGCGCAGCGGCGCGAGCTTGACCAGAACATCCTCGACACGCTCGAAGAGCTGGTAATACTGACGCGCGAAGTGCGCGACATCTCGCTGCTCAACGAACAACAGCGCGCCCTGCGGCTCGAGGCCCAGGGCCGCGCCGTGCTGGAGCTGCTGCAACGCGAGGTGCCGCTGCTGCTGCAGGAGCACAACTGGATCGAGGCCCGGCGGCGCGTGCAGCAGGCCCGTGAGCGGTTTCCGCACCTCAAGGAATGGGACCGGCTGGAGAAGCAGATCGAGCAGATGCGCGCTCAGGTCGAAACTCGCGACATCGAGGACGCCGAGCGGCAGATCAAGGACCTCACCTCGCTGGGAGCCTGGGACCGGGTGGCCGAAGTGGTCAAGGAGCTGCTCGAGCGGCACCCCGACTCGGCCAAGGCCAACGAACTGGCCCGCCGGCTGCGCGACCAGCGTCACAAGGCTGAGGCCGAGCAGCGTGCCCGCCTGATGGCCCAGGCGCAGGAAGCCACCAACAAGCGCGAGTGGAAGGCGGCGCTGGCCGCTGCCAATGCGCTGATCCAGCGCTTCCCGCAGTCGCCCGAGGCGCAGGCTCTGCGGCTGCAATTACCCACGTTGCAGGAGAACGCCGAGATCCAGACGCGCAAGCAGATCGAGAACGAGATCAGCGAGCTGATCAAGCAGCGGCGCTTCGAGGAAGCCCTGCGCCTGACGCACGATCTGATCAACCAGTATCCCGATTCGCCCCAGGCCACCAAGGCGCGCGAGATGCTGCCCAAGCTCGAAGAGAAAGTAGCAAGTATGGGCGGGCGACGATATTGAACGCTATTCACAGCCTATCGCAATTAAACCCACAATTGTGCAAAATTCGACCAAGGCAGCCTTGATCGGTGTGGGTGTATGCAGGTAGGATGTGAAACATGAGACACAAACGCCCCTACGCTGAATCGGAATACGCGGACATCGACGTCCACATCACGCGGCCCATACCGGGCATCCCCGAGCTGATCATGCTGGGATACGACGAGTGCCACACGGCCAAGCGGCTGCCGGCGCACTCGCACCCCGGGGCCATGGAAATCTTCTACATCGCCAACGGGTCGGTGCGCTGGCGCGTCACCAGCGACAGCGGCGAAGAGGACTACGACATCCAGGGCGGGCACGTCTTCTGCACCTGGCCGGGCGAGATCCACGGCGGCATCGACGACGTCTGGCACCCCAGCGAGCAGTACTGGTTGCTGCTCGATTTGCCGGAACGGCCGCCGGCGGGCTACCTCGGGCTCAACAGCGAAGAGGCCAAGGCCGTACACAACGGTTTGTGGCATCTGCCGCGCCGCCGCTTTGCCGCCCCCGAGCGCATCGGCGAGTACATTTACGACCTGATCGAGACTCACAAGCAGACCGACCGGCTGTCGACGCTGCGGGCGCGCACCATCCTGCTGCGGCTGCTGACCGACATCATCCGCTACAGCGAGCAACCCGCCGAGCCGGCCGGCTATTCGCAGATCGTGAAGACCGCCGTCGCGATGATGGAACAGAACATCGAGGATCCTTATTCCGTGCCAGAGCTGGCCGAGGCGGTGGGCATGAGCGTTTCGCACTTCCACCGGTGCTTCAAGGCCGAGACCGGGCTGGCCCCGGGCGACTACTATGTGCGCCATCGCGTCAGCGTCGCCGCCCGCATGATCGCCGACACCGATCTGCCGCTTTCCGAGGTGGCCAAGCGGTGCGGATTCGGATCGAGCCAGTATCTGGCGACCTGCTTCCGGCGCGTCACCGGGCGCACGCCGTCGAGCTATCGCCGTTTGCCCCGCAGTCGCAAGCGGGCCTCGTGACACGACGGCCCGCCTCACTCCAGTCGTGCCTGGGGCGCTGCGGCCGGCCGCTGAGC
>CAZRSM010000317.1:0-6713 GCA_964602755.1 uncultured Planctomycetales bacterium | reverse complement strand
CGTTGCGCGGCCCGATGTTGCTCACCTGCACGTTGGAAATCACCGGCGGCGTGCAGTCGACGCTGCCGGTCGCGACCACGGGCACGTTCGTGCCGCCCTGCCCGTCGTCGGCATCGACGTATGTAACCGTCAGCGTATCGCCCTCAGCGACCAGCAGCACGCCCGGCGCGTCGGTCGTGTCGGTCGCGATCTGGCCGCGAAAGACCGCCGCCGCGGGGCTGATCTCGCTGAGCACGACCTGCTCGCCGGCGGTTTCGGAATCGGAGTCGATGCTGACGGTCACCTGCTCGGCCACGTTGGGGTCGGCGTTCAGGCCGCAATCGACCACCTCGATCTCGATCGTCGACTGGCAGCCATAAAGCGGACTGCCCAGGCTGACTTCGCCGGCATCGCTGCAGGCCGGATCGCCGATGCGCATGTAGTACACGTCCTGCTCGCCGTTGAACGTGGCGGCGAAGGCCAGATCGGCGCCGCGCTCGTCGGAAGTCATGTCGAAGTAGTCACCCATCTTGTTCTGCTGAGGCCAGCCCAGGTGCGGATCGAACGGCGGCGTGAGCACCTCGCTGGGCGACCAGGTCTGGCCGGCGTCCAGAGAATACGAATAGTAGAGCTCCGAGTTGTAGCCGCCCGGATCGTTGCGCGTATCGAGCCACACCACGTCGATGCGGCCGTTGGGCGCCACCGACATGGTGCCGAACCATTGCCACGCGCTGGTGCCGGCGTCGTCGTTGACCCGCACCGGCGCGCTCCAGGTCTGGCCGCCGTCGGTGCTGCGGGCGAACATCACGTCCAGCGGGTCGGGGCCGTCGGGATCGACCGAGCAGAGCAGATACACGTAGCCGTCATACGGTCCGCCCGAGCGGTCCACGTCGACCCAGGCCTGGCCCAGCAGACCCGCCGGGTTGGGGCCCGCGGAGAAAACCACGGGGCCGCCCAGGTTGACCGTATTGGAGAAGTCCCAACTGACCGCCTGGCCGGCGTACTGCGCGTTGGACGATCTGGCGACCAGAAAGCCCTCTCCCGCCACGTACAGCGCTCCGTCGCCACCGACCGCCATGGTGCCCCAGTGCGGGCTGCCCGGGATGGTGGTGCAGGCTTCGAACGTCTGACCGCCGTCGGTCGAGCGCGTAAAGTGGCCGTAGCAGGCGCTGTAAAACTCGTTCCAGCAGGCATAGATGTTGCCGCGGCCGGGACCGCTGGTGGTGTCGATCACCTGCCACTGTTTGTCTCCGCCGTAGGCGTAGTGCCCCGCGTCCCAGGTCACGCCGCCGTCGGTCGAGATGAACACGTGGCACCAGAAGTTGAACGACTCGTCGGCGGTCAGGCTGTTGTAGTAGAAGTTGCCGTCCGCGTCGGCGTCGACCACCGGGTCGGAACGAAACACCCCGGCCTCGATGCGTCCGGGGAAGGTCCACGTCCGGCCGCCATCGGTGGTGTACGCCCAGCCGGCCTGACGGAAATCGCTGCTGACGCTGTCGAACTGGCGCCAGCCGATGACCATGCGCGTGTGATCGGTCGGATCGACCGCAATCGACGGCTCGTTGGCGGCGTCGCCGAGGATATTGTCGCCATTGGCATCCACGTTGACCTGAATGGCCACGTGGCCGTTGCGTTCGACGATGGTGCGCGGCGAGCGGCCGTGCCCTCCGGGCGGCGCGGGAACATACTTGTCGCGCGGCACCTCGACGTGTCCGACGGGCGGCGTGGCGGGTGGCTTCTGCTCGGCGGGCGTATCCTTCGAAACCGGGGTCTGGGCCGCGCAGGTAGCTGCGGCCAGCAACAGGCAGGCAACTGGACGACTTCTCATGATGTTTCCTTCAGACCACTGAAGATGCGCAGGGGCACGCGCCCACCGGCGGCCGGACAGCCCGACCGACGCCGCGCGTGCCCCATCGCCCGATCGGTAACCATGCGAGGAACGCTCGTTTCCCGTGGCGCGCAGCGCGGCTTCCGGGGCGCCGGCGTCTTGCTCCTCGAGTTCATCCTAGCCCAAGCGGCGCCCGCGTCGCAAGATCAAATCGCCCTGCCCGGCAGCGACCACCCCACCGCCCCGAGGCGGGCCGCCTGCGGGCGCGCAGCGCCCCGGACGGCCCGCACGGAGCGCGTCGGGCCGGGCCCGGGCCGCCAACTGTGCCGGTGCGTCAGCTCCACCTGGCCGTGAGCTGGCGGTCCCGCAGCTAGACCGCCAGCGTCGAGCGCAACAGCTCCAGGATGAAGCTCAGCAATTGGGCAAAGAAAATGTAGAACAGGTTCGACACAAGCATGATTCGTCCTCCCGGCCCGCCGAATCGGGGCCGCGCGTGGGGTTCGATGCGCGCCGACCCGCGAGGCCTGCGGCTTTTGACTGGCACCCGCCGGTCCGCTTGACTACATTACCGCAACCTTGCAGGGCCGCCCAGTTGAGGAGAACTCGTGCGATGAGCGCAAACGTCGCCGCCGCGGAACATCCCAAGCTGTCCTGGCGCTTCCCGCCCACGTTCTGGTTCGCCAACGTGGCCGAGCTGTGCGAGCGGGCCGCCTTCTACGGCATGTTCATCACGCTGTTCCGCTATCTCACCGATTACATCGGCTTCACCGACGAGCAGACCGGGCTGATCACCGGGGCCTTCGCCTCGATCCTCTACTTCCTGCCGACGTTCATGGGGATCATGGCCGACAAGATCGGCTTCAAGACCGCCCTGCTGATCGCCTTTGCCCTGCTGACCGGCGGCTACGGCCTGCTGGGGGCCTACCAGCTCAAGCTCACCGCCCTGATCGCGCTGACGTTGATCATGTTCGGCGGCGCCATCATCAAGCCGGTGATTTCGGGCACCGTCGCCAAGTGCAGCGACTCGGCACACCGGGCCCGGGCCATGTCGATCTTCTACATGGTGGTCAACATCGGGGCCTTCAGCGGCAAGGCCTTGGCCGGCGAACTCAACGAACTGCTGGGCCTGCAGCACATCAACTTCTACGCAGCCGGCATGTCGGCCGTGGCCCTGGTCGTGGTGGCGCTGTTCTATCGCAACGTGGACACCGCCGGCACCGGCAAGACGGTGCGCGAGGCGCTGGCGGGCCTGGCGCGGGTGATCGTCAACTTCCGCTTCATGGCCCTGATCCTGATCGTGGCCGGTTTCTGGGCCATTCAGGGGCAGCTCTATTCATCGATGCCCACGTACATCGAACGCCTGCTGGGCAAGGGCTACAAGCCCGAATGGCTGGCCAACATCAACCCGCTGGTGGTGGTCCTGCTGGTGGTGCCGATCACCCACCTGATCCGCAACTTCCAGCCGGCCAACGCGATCGGCCTGGGCCTGCTGATCATCCCCTGCACCGCCCTGGTGGTCGCCCTCGGGCCACGGCTGGAAGCCATCACCGGCAGCAGCATCGACCTGGGGATCGTTTCGCTGCATCCGATCGTGGCAGTGTTCATCGTCGGCATCGCGCTGCAGGGCGTGGCCGAATGCTTCCTGTCGCCCAAGTGGCTCGAATACGTCTCCAAGCAGGCCCCCGAGGGCGAAGTCGGTCTGTACCTGGGCTATTCTCACCTGACGACCTTCTTCGCCTGGCTGTTCGGCTTCGTGCTGGCCGGCTACCTGCTGGCGGGCTTCTGCCCCGATCCCAGGACGCTCGAACCCGATGTGCGTGCTCAATGGCGGGCGGCTACCGATCCGTATTATCGGGCCACCCTGCCCGGCACACTCGCCGACGAGCTGCCCGACGACGGCCCCCTGCCGGGTGACGTGCGTGTCGCGCTGACGCAGGTCGGCGTCACGCTGCCGGCCGACGCGGTCGTGAAGCGCGAGAATCCCGACGACAAGATCGGCAACGCCAGGGACCAGCGCAGCTGGACGATCGCGCTGGGCGACCGCACGCTCACGCTCACCGAGCTGGCGTTCAAGCCCAAGAACAGCAGCGGGGCGACGGTCCGCGAGCTGGTGGTCAGCTCGAGCGTGGCCCTGCCGCGCGACCAGCGCCCGCCCTTGCCCGACGCCTACGCCAAGGCCCATTACATCTGGTTCGTCTTCACCGGCGTCGGCGTGGTGGCCTTCCTGGCGCTGCTGCTGTTCAAGTACGTGGTCGGGCGCATCGACCGGGCCCGCGCGGCGGCGGCCGGCTAGGCGGACCCGTCGGTCCAGGAGGGGGCAGGCGCCCTCGAGTCCCCGGAACATCCCTGGGGGGCAGCCTGGCGGGCCGGGCGCAAGAAAACGACCCCCGCGTTGGCCGCCTTGCCAACACGGGGGCTGAAGGGGGACACGACAGCTTCCACTGGTTATTCTTGCATTGTTTTGTTGAAGTTTCCGGGGAATCCGGCCGACAAACCCGCTGGAGCCACCGTCTCGCCCGGCGGGTCTGATAGCTCATGTCTTGCAATCGCGCAGGCGGCACTTAAGATGCCGACATGCGCGTTATCGCTCCACGAGTTTTTTTGCTGATGGCCGGACTTTTGCTGACCGGCTGCCATGCGCCGCCGACCGCCAGCGGTCCGACGGAGCTGGTCGTGCACGTATCGGACCGTGAGGTGCTCATGGAGCGGGTGGCCACGCTGCTGCGCGAGCGCGATTTCGCCCCCCAGCGTTTCGACACGCACGAGGGCCTGATCGTGAGCAAGCCCTCGACCAGCCAGCAGTGGTTCGAGTTCTGGCGGCACGACGCCATCGGCGCGTATCAGCTCTTCGAAGCCAGCATTCACACCATTCGGCGAATCGTGACCGTGCATTTTCGGACGTTGCCCGACGACCCCCAGGCCTGCCAGGTGCAGATCGAGGTCGCAAAGCAGCGCTACAGCGCTCCCGAGCGGCAGGTCACCACCTCGTCGGGCGCGCTGGGCATCTACAGCGAGCGGCTGCCCACCACCCGCGGCCGGCTCGAACGCAAGGCCGACGTCGAGCACTGGGTCAGTCTGGGACGCGACGTGCTGCTGGAGCGCTACCTGGCCGACCTGATCGCCCGGGCCGCCGAACGGTCCGAGACCGCCTCGGCCGCACCGGCGTCCGCGCCGGGCGGCAGCCCGGAGGCCGCGGAGAAGCCGTCTGCGGGCTGAGCGGCCGGCTGGCGCTCAGCGTCCCTTGGTGAAGAATTCCTTGATGCTGTCGTAGATGTCGTCCTTGGTGTTCACCCGGCTGGTGACCATGTTCTCCACGTCGGCCAGTTGTTCACGCAGGACGTTGATGAAGTGTCCGCTGCCGTAGGCGCTGGCCACCTGGCAATAGCCGAACTGGTTGCAGACCGGCAGCAGGTGTTCGCGCAGGATGCGGCAACACTCGCGCGAGTCCGACTCGGACGAGTTGTCGCCGTCGGAGAAATGGAACAGGTAGATGTTCCACTCCAGGGGGTTGTAGTGGCGTTCGAGCAGCTCGCGGCAGCACTTGAAGGCGCTGGAGATCTTGGTTCCGCCGTCTTCGCGCAGGTGGAAGAAGGTCTCGCGGTCGACCTCCTGGGCGTGCACGTCGTGCACGATGTAGCGGCTCTCGATGCCGTCGTAGTTGCGGCGCAGCCAGGCGTCGATCCAGAAGGCCTCCAGCCGCACGAGTTCTTTCTGCTCATAGCCCATCGAGCCGGAGACGTCCATCATGTAGACGATGACGGCGTTGGAATCGGGCTTCTTGACGGGCTTCCAACTGCGATAGACCTTGTCGGCCCGCTCGAAGATGATGCGGGGGTTGTCGGGGTCGTAGGCCCCCGACATGATCATCCGCCGCAGCGCCCGGCGAAACGTGCGCTTGAAGTGCCGCAGCGACTCGGGGCCGGTCTGGCGGATGCTGGAGTAGCGGTCCTTGATGGTGGTGATGCTGTGCTTGCCCTTGGGCTCGATGCGCGGCAGTTGCAGCTCTTCGCCCAGGATGTCGGCCAGCTCGTCGAGCGTGATGTCCACCTCGAGGATGTGCCGCCCCGGCTCGGTCCCGCCCAGACCGCCCTGCCCGTCGCCGTCACCGACGGTCTGGCCCGGCTCACCCTCGCCCTGCCCGACGCCGCGGTTGGCGTTGTTGCCGTAGCGGAAACGCGGAATCTCGATCCCGTGGATGGGGATGCTGACGAGGTGCTTGCCCTCCTTGCCGATCAGCTCGCCACGGGTCAGGAACTTGCGCAGATCCTTGCGGATCCTGCCCTTGACGATCTGCCGGAAGCGCTGATGGTCTTTCTCGATTCTCAGCACCATGGGGGTATTCCTGTGGTACCGAACCACCGAGGCAGGCGGGTGCTCAGGCACGAGCGGGTCACGGTGCCGTGGCCGCCCGGGACGCGGCCGGCCGCCGTCCGGTTCCGCGAATGCCCCGCCGCCTCCGCGCCCGCGTGCCTCAGTGCCACCCGCCTGGCCACTCGCATCCGACGTCACTCCGACTGCCGCGCGTCGCCGCGGGCGAAGATGCTGGCGACGTAGTTGAGCACGTCGGTGGCGCTGGTCTCGTTGTAGCCGAAGAACTTGATCAGCCGTTGCTTGACCACGTCGATCTTGGCCTGCGTCTCGTCGTCGACCACGCCCGAGACCACGCTCTTGAGCTTGATCGTGTCGCGCGAGTCCTCGAAGAGCTTGAGCTCGAGGGCCTTGTGCAGCCGGGCGTTGGTGTGGTACTCGAACTTCTTGCCGTCGAGCGCCAGGGCGCCGATGTAGTTCATGATCTCCTGGCGGAAGTCGTCCTTGCGGCTCTCGGGGATGTCGATCTTCTCTTCGATCGAGCGCATCAGCCGCTCGTCGGGCTCTTCGTCCTTGCCGGTGTACTTGTTGCGCACCT
>CAZRSM010000316.1:0-13138 GCA_964602755.1 uncultured Planctomycetales bacterium | reverse complement strand
ATAACCCCTGCCGCCACAGCAGTTACACAAACCAGCCGCCATTATAATTGCATTGTGCTATTTATGCGATATCTTTCAGATAGCGAGGGAGGTTACTCTTTACAGGAGGCATGTCATGACCGAGGAATTCGATCGCAAGGTTGTCAGCGGGTGGGTGGCGTTGCCCCTGTTGATCGCGGCCCTGATAGGCGACGGCTACCTGTTTACCCGGGCGGTGATGGCTGCCAACCAGGCCGGCCAGCCTTCATTCGGCACCGTCGCCCCGATTGTCGGCTGGGTGTTGGCGGCGATCATTCTGATCGTGCTGCTGTGCGGCTTCTTCACGCTCGAACCCAACCGGGCCGCCGTGCTGCTGCTGTTCGGCAAGTACAAGGGCACGGTGCGCGACGCGGGCTTCCACTGGGCCAACCCGTTCTACACCAAGACCAAGCTCAGCCTGCGGACGCGCAACTTCAACACCGACACGCTCAAGGTCAACGACCAGCGCGGCAACCCGATCGAGATCGCGGCGGTGGTGGTCTGGCGCGTGACCAACACGGCTTGTGCGGTCTTCGAGGTCGACGACTACGAGGACTACGTGCGCGTGCAGAGCGAATCGGCGGTACGCCACCTGGCGACGATCTACCCTTACGACACCACGCGCGACGGCGAACTGTCGCTGCGCGGCAGCATCGACGAGGTCTCCAAGGCCCTCCAGGAGGAACTGCAACAGCGGCTCTCGAAGGCCGGCGTGGTCGTCGAGGAAGCGCGCCTGAGCCATCTGGCCTACGCCCCCGAGATCGCCGGCGCCATGCTGCGCCGCCAGCAGGCCGAGGCAGTGGTGGCGGCCCGTATCCGTATCGTCGAGGGCGCGGTCGGCATGGTCGAAACGGCTCTCGAACGGCTGGAGAAGCACCACACCATCCAGCTCGACGAAGAACGCAAGGCCGCGATGGTCAGCAACCTGCTCGTGGTGCTCTGCGGCGAACAGGCCGCTCAGCCCGTGGTCAACACCGGCACGCTGTACGCCGGCTAGCCCGGCCTCGGATCGGCGTCGTTGCATCATGGCCGGCGGAAAGAAAAAAAGCCTGCTGCTGCGTATCTCGCCCGAGCTGCACGAGCTGCTGACGCGCTGGGCTCATGACGAGCTGCGCAGCGTCAACGCCCAGATCGAGTACATCCTGCGCCAGGCCGTTGCGCGGCGCTTCGGGCGTTTGCCCGACGACCAGGCTCGGAGCAGCGGCCCCGACGACCGCGATAGTCAAGACGCCCCGGGCGGGTCATAATGCCGGCCGGCGGCCCGGGTGAGTTCCCCGGGCCCTTCAATGCCCGACACAGGAACACACATGACCAAGCGCCAATCTCACAGCACAACCGGCGACTATCCGCGCAGCTTCGTTGCCGCCGACGCGGTCTTCGACACCTGGCAGACCGCCGAGCCGTACTATCGCGACCTGGCCGAGCGCACCGTCGACACGCCTGAACAATTCGAGCGTTTTCTGCGCGATTTCAGTGAGGTCGACGCCGTTTTCAACGAGGAGTGCACGCGCCGCCGAATCGAAACCACGCAGCAGACCGACGACCCGCAGCGCCAGCAGCGCTTCGCGGACTTCATGCAGAACGTCTATCCGCACCGCGAACCGTGGCACGACAGGCTGCGGCGCAAGATCGTCGATTGCGCCGCGCGGCTCTCCCTGCCCGCCCGGCGCTATGAGGTCATGCTGCGCAGCATGCGCAATGCCATCGCGCTCTACCGCGACGAGAACGTGCCGCTGGAGGTCGAGGACGCCCAGCTCAAGCAGCGTTACCAGGAAATCGTGGGCACCATGTCGGTGACCTACCAGGGCCGCGAGCTGACGCTCGAGCAACTGGCCAGGTTCCAGGAGGAGCCGGATCGGCGGCTGCGCGAAGAGACTCACCTGCTCGGGGCCGAGTGTTTCGCCAGCCAGCGTCAGCAGCTCGACGAAATCTACGACCGGATGGTCAAGCTGCGCCACCGCATGGCCCGCAACGCCGACTGCCGCGACTTTCGCGAGTACATCTTCAAGGCCATGGAGCGCTTCGACTATTCGGCCGAAGACTGCCTGGCTTTCCACGAGGCCATCGAGAAGGTGGCCTGTCCGGCAGCCGCCGAGCTGGCCCGGCGCCGCCGCGAAAAGCTGGGCGTCGAGTCGCTGCGTCCGTGGGACCTGGCGGTCGATCCCGACAACCGTCCGCCGCTGCGGCCATTCGAGACGGTCGACGAGCTGATCGCCGGCTGCCGGCAGATCTTCGGGCGGGTCGATTCCGAGCTGGGTGTGGTCTTCGACCGCCTGCACCAGCGCGGCCTGCTCGATCTGGAGAGCCGCCCCGGCAAGGCCCCCGGCGGCTATCAGGCCGTGCTCGACGAACGCCGCGAGCCGTTCATCTTCATGAACGCCGTGGGCACCGAGGGCGACGTGCGCACGCTGCTGCACGAAGGCGGCCACGCCTTCCACTCCTGGTCGTGCCGCGACGAGCCGCTGCTGATCTACCGCGAGCCGCCGATCGAGTTCGCCGAGGTCGCGTCGATGGGCATGGAGCTGCTGTCAGTGCCGCACCTCGAGGTTTTCTACGCCGACCAGACCGCCCGCTCGGTCAAGCGGTTCCTGGAGGGCATCGTCCGCTTCTTCCCGTACATGGCCTGTGTCGACGCCCAGCAGCACTGGGTCTACACGCACCCGGAGGCCACGCCCGAGCAGCGCCACGAACACTGGGCGGCGCTGCGGCGCCGCTTCATGCCCGAAGTCGACTACAGTGGTCTCGAAGACATCGAGCGCCAGAGCTGGCAGCGCAAACTGCATTTCTACGAAGCGCCCTTCTATTACGTCGAATACGGCATCGCCCAGTTGGGAGCGTTGCAGGTGTGGCTCAACTCGCGGGCCGACTATCACCGCGCGGTACGTCTGTATCGCCAGGCGCTGGCGCTGGGCGGTTCGCGCCCGCTGCCCGAGCTGTTCGATACCGCCGGCCTGCGCTTCGACTTCTCCGAGCAGACGCTGCGGCCGCTGATCGACGCGCTGATGGCCGAAATCGACCGCCTCTGACCAGCGCGCGCCGGCCCCGTTACAAACCCGCCGACAAAAAAGAATTGCCACCAGTCGCCGGTCTGCCGACAATTCCGGCCATAAGGGTGCAACCGCGCGGCGCGCACGGCTGTAGACTTCTGCAACATCCCGGCAGCGCGTGGCGTTCGCCGGCGGCCCTGTCCCGATCGGGCATCTGCGCGGGGAGACGACTCATGATCCGGCCACGATTGCGAACACCCATCCTGTATTTGTCGCTGGTTGCAGTCTCGACCACCGCCGCCGAACCGGCCGGCGCTCAGGACAAGCCCAAACGCGCCGTCAACACGCTCAGCGGCGTGGTCGTCCGCCAGGCGGACGGCCGGCCGGTGGCGGGCGTCAGCGTGGCCATGGCCCGCTGGAAGGACGCCAGGCTGTTCATCGGCGAGGAGCCGACGGCCAGCGGCCCCACGCGGCGCGTGTTGTTCTTCTTCCCGCGGGCCAACGGCCGCTCGGCCTGCGAGGCCCGCACCGACGAGCAGGGCCGCTTCACGCTGCGCAGCTTCGTCTCGTTGAACGACAGGTACACGTTGGCGGCCGGCTCGTCGGAGACGGGCTTCGCGCTGCTGGGCGAGGTGGTGCCCGCCGAGCACCAGGACCAGCCGCTGCGGATCGAGATCCCCGAGCCGGCCTATCTGGCCCTGCCGGCCCAGTCGGACCCCGCGCTGGCCGGGGTCTTCTTCGAGATCAGCAGCTACCACCCGCCGCCGGACGCCGAGACCGACGCCCAGTCGCCGGCGGCCGACCTGCCCGGCAGGCCGTGGCCCCCCCGCGTCCGGGCCTGGACGAGCGGCTGGACCGCGGCCGGCATGGCGACCCGCTGCGGCCCGCTGATCCCCGACTACGTCTACCGGGTCTCCCGGATGACCTGGTGTGCCCAGCTCCAGTACAGTGCGACGCTCTACTCGCAACTGGTGGCGGTGCCCGCCGGCCGGGCGCTGCCGGTGCTGCTGCCGACCGAGGGGGTCGAGCTGTCGGGCCGCGTGATCGCAACCAACGGCCAGCCGCTGGGGCTGGTCAACGTGATGGTCGAGCAGGCGGGCCCGCAACGCCTCACGCTGGGAGCACTGACCGACGACAAGGGCCGCTTCACCATCAAGAACCTCGCACCCGGCAAGCACAAGCTCAGACTGCTGCGTTACGCGGTGCGCGTGGGGCCGGGGTGAGGGTCGGGCCCCAAGGACGTGTCCCTGGTCAGGGACCTGGAGATTCCCGCCGACAAGAGCAGGCTGGCCTACGACATCCGCGACGTGAAGCTGCTGGGGGTCTTCCCCGGCTCGCTGGCCCCCGATTTCGAGCTGCCGCTGGCCGACGGTTCCGGCAAGGTCAGGCTGGCGGACTATCGCGGCAAACTGGTGCTGATCGACTTCTGGGCCACCTGGTGCGGGCCCTGCGTGGCCGAGCTGCCCAACCTCAAGCGGGCCTACGCAAAATGCGCAGACCGCGGCCTGGTCATCATCAGCATCAGCTTCGACGACAAGGCCCAGACTGCCGCGCGTTTCGCCGAGAAAAAAGGCCTGACCTGGCTGCAAGCCTGGGCCGAAGGCGGCAGCAAGCACCCCGTGGCCCGGCTCTACAACGTCGAGGGCATTCCGGCCACCTTCCTGGTCGGTCCCGACGGAAAGGTCGTCGCCAGAGACTTGCGCGGCAGGAAGCTGCTCAGGACCATCGCCAAAGAAATTGCCCGCCTGGAGAAGAACAAGTCCGACAAGCCGGACTGACCGCCGGGGCAGACGCGTCCCCCAGGCCCGCTTGCGCGATCGTGCGGCGCAACACATTGTTGGCCCTCTGGCATTGACGCCCGGCGCCCGGCGCGGCGATCATCGCTCCCGGCAACCGGTCGGGCCAGGCCCGACGCGCTCGATACCGCCCTTCGAAAAAGCAGGTGGGGCCGGCCGGCTGCGGCCGGCCCGTCATCCAAGGAGACCGATGGTGTCCCGCAGCGTCCGATTGCTGAGCTGGATTGCATTGTGGGTGACAGCGACGGCGGCGGCCCAGCCCGCTGCCAGCCGGCCGGTCCTGCGGCCGCCCGACCTGCCCGCCGACCCGACCGTCTGGCCCAACCGCCAGAGCTGGCGTAATTCCGACCCGTGGCTGGTCGCCAACCACGACCGCATCCGCAAGATGCGACCGCGCGTGCTGGTGCTCAACTTCGCCAACGACGTCGACATGGCGGCCATCCGCAAGCACGCCGAGGGATTCATCCGGGCCACCGCCCAGGCCACGCGCTACCACGGCTACCGCGCCCCTGGCGCTCCGGCATTCATCGAATACCAGGTGGTGCGCTATGTCGACCTGCGCGACACCAGCGGGCCGCTGGCCGGCAAGCATGTCATCAGCAGCCGCTTTCCGCGCAAGAAAGAGATCCGCACCGACCGCTGGGGCAACCCGGAGGTGCTGTGCGACTATGCGCGTTTCTACTCGGACGAGTTCGCCCGCTGCTACGGCTTCGCCGACCCGCGCAACCCCGGCCGCTACCTGAACCTGCACGAGCTGATCAACGGCGGCTACGTGCACGAGTTGTGGTTCTACGCCATCCACGACCCCGGCGACCACTGGCCCGGCTGCGAAACGGTAGAACTCAAGCAGTTTTACGACGAGCAACTGCGGCCCATCCCCGGCAAGTACGGCCACGCCGGAAACGGCCGCGACCGCACCATGCCCTGGTCGGGCCGCAGTTTCCGCATCGCCTTTTTCAACCCCCACCGCGGCGTCGGCTGCGCGATGGAGAACTACGGCCACACGCTCGAATGGATCGCCAACTCGGGCAGCATCCCCTACTACCGCCGCTACTTCTACGAATACGCCGAGCTGGACCTCGACAGGCGCTACGGCGTGCCGTTCGACGAGCTGTACCGCACCGATCCGGCCGACAAGAACGCCGTCAGCTATCCCTCGCCGACCTGCATGGTGGTCCAGGTCCGCGGCAAGAGCCACCGCATCGAGCCCTACGTCGCTTTCGGCGGCAACGTGCATTTCCCGCCCGGCGCGCGGCACCATTACGACCTGTCCAGCCCGTATACGGTCAAGAGCGTGATCGAGAACTACCGGATGCGCAACGGCCCCGACGGCCGCGATCTGGTCACGGACTTCAACATCAGGCTGATCGCCGCCGTGGGCGACGTGGCCCCGGACTGCATGGGCAACTGGGTGGTCTTCTGGCGGCAGTGCATGCCGGGGCTGGACAACCGCTGCGTCGACGACGACGGCCGGCCGATGAAGAACTGGTGGGTGTTCATGTTCTATTGAACGCCGCGGCCCGGCCGTGCCCGAGCCGGACGCGCCCGCGGTGCGTCGCCCGCGACGCCTTCCCTGCCTCCACGCGATCTGCGTGATCTGGCCTCAGCAAGAAACACGCCGCCGGGCACGTCGGCCCGACGGCGTGCGATTGCATCAGGTTGCCTGCGGCGCGGCGGGCGCCGCTACCACCTCAGGCGGTCCTAGCGGGTCGGGCAGTCCTGCCCGTAGACGGCCAGCATCAGCGAGAGGTCGTTGAGGTCGACGGCCCCGTCGCCGTTGAGATCGCCATCTTCGGGGTTGGCGCCCGAGGCCAGGCCGTAGTTGGCCAGCAGGATCGACAGGTCGCCCAGCCCGATCGTGCCGTCGCCGTCGAGATCCTCGGGGCAGTTGTTGCCGGCGATCACCGTCAGCGTGGCGACGTCGGAGACGACCGAGCACTGGGCACCGAGCTGCGAGGTGATCACGCAGTCGAAAGTGGCCCCGTCGTCAGCGGCCTGGGTGGGATTGATATACAGCGTAGTGCTCTGCGTGCCGATGAACCGCCCGCCTTCCGTGAGATCCGAGCCGTTCATGCGCCACTGGAAGTTGTACAGCAGCGCGTTGTCGACCGTGACCGAGAAGCTGGCCAGATCACCCTCGTTGACGGTCATGTCCTGGGGCTGGGCCGTGATGTTGGCCACGTTGGTATCGACCAGAATCTCCGCGTTGTCGCTGACGCTCGAGCAACCGGTCAGCGGATCGGTGATCACGCAGTTGTAGTTGCTGGCCTCGTCGGCCGCGGTCACGCCCAGGATGGACAGCGTGCTGGTGGTGGCCCCGAAAATGTGTATGCCATCGTCCACCAGGTTGGTGGTGCCGATGCGCCACTGGTACTCGGGCAGCACGGCGTCGGTGCTGACCGAGAGCGACACCAGATCGCCCTCGCAAACCGTCTGCGACGGGGTGGGCTGCCCGGTGATCACCGGACCGTCCTCGCTCAGGCAGGCGCGCGTGTCGCGGAAGCTGGTGATGCTGTTGACCGAACGCGAACCGAAGCGCGTCACATCGCCCGAGCAGCCGCCGATTCCTGAGCACATGATGTAGCAATCGCTGTCGCCGTCGCAGTGCGGAGCCGACCAGTTATGGCCGACTTCATGCGCCGTCAGGCCCACGCGGTAGTTGTAGTTGCTGGTGAAACGCGACTCCGACAGGCCGTAGCCCCAGGTGCTGTTGCAGATCACCGACAGCCAGGCCACGCCGATCACGCTGCCGTCCAGCGACTTGCCGGTCATCAGGTGCGCGACGTCGCGATGCACGCCGGTCTGGTTGGAGTTCCACTCGCTGCGGAACTGGTCCAGCAGCGTGCCCGCATCGGTGCTGGTGTACGGATCAGGCTCCGAGTCGCGCACGATCACCGTGGTGATCGTGTAAACGATGTCGGTGTCGCGGTCGTAGATGGCCTCTACGCCGTTGAGCACGTATTCGATGTCGGCCACCGTGTTCGAAACCGAACTGCCGTTGCGCGTGTAGAACTCGTAGTCGGCATCGAACGCGATCTCGCAGGTCTTCGGACAGACCACGCGCGTGCCGTAGCCGCCTTCGTCAGCCCCGCCGGTCTTGACGTCCACCGCCTCGTCCGGGTGAACCGTGAGCATGTCGAGACCGCAGCTCACGTCGAGCTGCCGCATGTCGGTCTTGCGGAACACCACGTGCGCGCCGGGCGCGGCGCCGGGCACCGCCAGGGACAAAGGCTGCACGCCCCACTCGGCCTCCGGCGTGCGGATCAACGCCCCGAGCTGACCATCCTGCAGCCGGGCCGCAACCACGCTGTCGGGCCACTCGGCCAAAGCACCGCGATAGGTCCGCACCGGCGGCGCGGGCACTTCCACCATGCCCTCCGGCCGCGGCACCAGCACGCGGAAGTCCTCGCTGCGCAACGAGTACAGGTCGAGTACCATCGTGAAACGGGCACCGTCGAGCGTGATTGGCACGATGATCGACTCACTGCCGTCGGGCGGCAGCTCGAGATCGACAATCGTGTAGTCATTGACCGCGAACGTGTCGCAGACCGCCTGCTCGACCGAGACGGGCTGCTCGTTCGCCCAGGCGCCGGTTGTCAGGCCGACCACCAGTAGCGCCAGCGCCAACCGGCTGGCTGTGAACATAGAGCTGCTGCGAGACATGGTACCTCCCTTCCGAGATTTCTCTTCTGACATGTTCGTGAAGACGACCGCTGACGTGCCCAGCAGTTGAACGTGCATCGTGGGCGCAGCCACGCACTGCGCATAACCCGGATGTCGCCGCGGCCCCAAGAACTGCCCGCAGCCCAGACTCCGGACGGGGCCACTGAAGAATCGACGACTCCCACGCTTCCACGTCGATTATAGCAGCGTGTGCACGCATGCGCATTTCGGAATGCAATTTTTGCGCGTGAATTGACTGGCGTCCGATAATATGCTGGCGCCCCGCCAACGGCACCATAAACCCGCCGATCGGCAGGCCGCCTGCCGCCGTCGTCAGACCTTCGTCGCGCGCACGACTTCTTCGGGAGTGGTGTGGCCGGCCCGCACGATGCGCCAGCCCTCCTCGCGCAGCAGCCGCATGCCGCCCTTCTTGGCGACCGGAATCATCGCCGAGGCCGACTGGCGTTCGAGGATCATCTCGCGCAGCTCGTCGCTCATGGTCAGCAGCTCGTAGACCGCCCGCCGACCGGCATAGCCCGTATCGCGGCAATCGCGGCAGCCGCGGCCGCGATAAAGCACCTCGCCGGGCTGGTAGTTGAAGTCGGGAGGCAGCGTCTTGGGGTCTTCCGGCTCCCAGCGCTCGCGGCAGTTCTCGCAGATGGTGCGCACCAGGCGCTGGGCCAGCACGCCCTCGACCGAGCTGGCGATCAGGAACGGCTCGACGCCCATGTCCAGCAGACGGGTGGTGGCCGATACCGAGTCGTTGGTGTGCAGCGTGCTGAACACCAGGTGGCCGGTCAGCGAAGCGTTGATGGCAGTCTCGGCGGTCTCCAGGTCGCGGATCTCGCCCACCAGGATCACGTCCGGGTCGTGCCGCAGGAACGCCCGCATGGCCCGGGCGAAGTTCAGCCCCACCTTGGGCAGCACCTGGACCTGGTTGATGCCTTCCAGGTAGTACTCGACCGGGTCCTCGATGGTCAGGATCTTCAGCTCCTCGCTGACGATCGAGCTCAGGGCGGCATACAGCGTGGTCGTCTTACCCGAACCGGTCGGCCCGGTGACCAGGATGATGCCGTGCGGGCGGTGGATCAGTTCGTCGAACCGTTCATAGACGTCGCCTTCCATGCCCAGGTCGTGCAGGTTCAGGCTCACCGCGCTGCGGTCGAGAATACGCAGCACCACGCCCTCCCCGAACGTCATCGGGATCACGCTGACACGCAGGTCGATCTCGCGGCCGTGGGCCCGCAGCTTGATGCCGCCGTCCTGTGGCAGCCGCTTCTCGGCGATGTTCAGCCCGGCCAGGATCTTGATGCGGCTGATCACCGCGTTCTGGAAGCGCCGGATCTCGGGCGGCACGTTGGCATGGTGGAGCACGCCGTCGATGCGGTAGCGCACGCGGAAATCGTTTTCGAACGGCTCGAAGTGGATGTCGCTGGCCCGCTGGTCGATGGCTTCCAGCAGGATCTCGTTGACCAGCTTGATCACCGAGGCTTCCTGGGCCATCTGCACGTCGAGGTCTTCCGACTCGACGCGCATCTCGTCGACCACCTCGATCTCCGAGCCGGCGTCGGCCACCATCTCCGTCAGCACGTCGCCGGCCACGCCGTAGAAGGCCTTGATCATGCGGTGGATGTTGTCGCGGGTGGCCAGCACGGTCTCGACCGGCATGTTGATTGCGGCCCGCAGGTCGTCGATGGCGTACATGTTGTAGGGGTCGGAAGTGGCCACCCGGATGGCCCGCCCGTTCCTGTCGATCGGCATCAGGGCGTACTTGTGGACGATGCGGCTGGGGACCAGGCGGATCACCTCGGGGTCGATGTCCCTTTCGGACAGCTCGACCATCGGCATCGACAGGTGCTCGCTGCACACCTTGAGGATGTCGCGTTCCTTGACGATGCCCATGCGGACCAGGACCTGGTCGATCCGCTCGTTGCCGTTCTGCTGGGCCATCGCCTCGGCGATCTGTTCCGGGGTGACCAGACCCTTGCGAACCAGCGCTTCTGCCAGTGGCATGTCACTAACCCCTGTATACGCAGCATGTTATGTATGGTTGCCGCGACCGCGGCGAAACTCTCCCGTCTCTTTTACACACCAGATGGCCCGCGATTGCAAGCCCGGCCGACCGTCCCCCCTCCTCCCGAGGGGGATTACAGGGGGGCCGAGCCTGCCAAACCGAGCCGCCACCGCACGCCGCTCCTCCGTCCCTTCGTCCCTTCGCTGCCAACCGTCCCCCCTTTCAGCGGGAAACCTACAGTGGGGTCGTAGCCGGCGAACACACGCCGCCGACGGACAGCCGTGCCACCGCCAATCCGTGCCCACGGCCGATACGGCCGTGCCGCGCGCGAACACGACCCATCAGCGGATGGCCGCGCTGCCGTCCCTTCCTGCCGGCCCCCTCCGCAACCGTGCGCCCGGCTCGCTATAATGCCGCCGGCGCCGCCTGGCTGTGCGGCCCTGCCAATGGTTCGTCTCGAGGCCCGACATGATTGACATCAAACTTATCCGCGAAAACCCCGGTCTGGTAAAAAAGGCGGTCCGCGACAAGGGCATGGACGTCGATATCGACCGCCTGCTCGAGATCGACGCCCGCCGGCGCGAGCTGACCGCCAGCTTCGACGAGCTGCGCCACCAGCAGAAGCAGGCCGGCCAGCGCATCGCCAAGGCCCCCAAGGACCAGAAGGCAGCCTTGAGCCGCGAGCTGGGCGAACTGAAGGCCCGCCTCAAGGAAATCGAGCAGCAGCGCGCCCGGATCGAGGCCGAGTTCAATGAGCTGATGCTGCTGGTGCCTCAGATACCACACCCTGACGCGCCCGTCGGCCCCGACGACTCCGGCAACGTCGAGGTCAAACGCGTCGGCCAGACCCGCACGCCCGAGCAGTTCGGCTTCGAGTTCAAGGACCACGTCGAGCTGGGGGTGCGCCTGGGGCTGCTGGACATCGAACGCGGCGTCAAGCTGGCCGGCAGCCGCAACTACGTCCTCACCGGGGCCGGGGCCATGCTGCACGAGGCGGTGTTGCGCATGGCCTGGGACATGATGCTCGAGCGCGACTTCGTACCGCTGACCGTCCCGGTGCTGGTCACCGAGCAGTTGATGGTCGGCACCGGCTTCTTCCCGCTGCACCGCGACGAGGTCTACCTGGTCGAACGCGACGCCAAGTGTCTGGTCGGCACCGCCGAGGTGCCGGTCACCGGCCTGCACGCCGACGAGATCCTCGACTGCGGCGAGCTGCCCAGGAAGTACGTGGCCCGCAGCACGTGCTTTCGGCGGGAGGCCGGCGCCGCGGGCAAGGACACGCGCGGGCTGTTCCGCATCCACTTCTTCGACAAGCTCGAAGAGGTCGTGATCTGCCGGGCCGATCCCGAGGAGTCGGCCCACTGGCACGAGGTGATTCTCCAGAACGCCGAGGACCTGCTGCAGCGCCTCGAGCTGCCCTACCGCGTGGTCGAGGTCTGCACCGGCGACATGGGCCAGAGCAAGGTACGCCAGTTCGACGTGGAAACCTGGATGCCCAGCCGCTCGGGCTACGGCGAAACGCACTCGGCCAGCCGCTACCACGACTTCCAGGCCCGCCGACTGCGCATCCGCTACCGCGACGAGCAGGGCCAGGTGCAGGTCTGCCACACGCTCAACAGCACCGTGGTCGCCTCGCCGCGGATCCTGATACCGCTGCTGGAAAACCACCAGAACGCCGACGGCAGCGTGACCATCCCCGCCGCCCTGCGCCCGTACATGAACGGCCTGGAGCGCATCGACCCGTAGAGGCAGGGCGGGCCCCGCCCTTCACGCACGCGCCGCGCGCCGACGTCCACCAGAAACCGCCAAGACGCCAAGGAAACGCCAGGAACGCCGCCCTGCAGGATGGGCAGCCGCCCACCACGAACGCGGTGAGCGCCCGGCGCGGTCGTCCCCCCTTCCAGGGGGGACCCGCACGGGGGTCAGAGCCTGCGAGCACGTGCCGCCAGCGGATAGCCGGATGGCGGGCAGTGCCCGGCCTGCAGGCCGCCTCCGTGCCCCTCGGCCCCGAGCGCCTTTTTGCGTTTTCGCCGGCAGCCCCGCATTCCGCCTGCGCCTGGAGGCCAATACAATCGCAAGAAAGGGGCTTTAACGGGACGGCACATGCACAAGGACAAACCCGAACAACGTGAGACCGGCGGGCTGATCGACTCCTCCGGCGGGCACGACTGGCGCCTGGGACGCTTCCCGCACCTGATGCCGCGGCGCATCGAGCACGTCCTGCTGGTGTGCAGCGCTTACGAGTCGTTCATCCTCGAAGAGGACGGCCTGCTGACCGAGCTGGTCTCCTCCGAATACATCGATCTGGGCCTGAGCCACGCGCCCACACTCACCCGCGTCAGCTCGGGCGAGGAGGCCCTGGCCGCCGTCAGCGAAGACCGGTTCGATCTGGTGATCACCATGCCGCGCGCCAGCGGGGCCGACATCTGCCGCTTCGGCCAGGCCCTGCACGAGGCCGTGCCCGAGGTGCCGCGCGTGCTGTTGATCGCCAACGAGCTCGAGCTGGCCCGCCTGGGCGAGCGCCGCAACGAGCTGGCCTTCGACGACATCTACGTCTGGCAGGGCGACGCCAAGCTGTTTCTGGCGATCATCAAGGTCATCGAAGACCGCTGGAACGCCGACCACGACACGCGCATCGGCGGCGTGGGCGTGATCATCCT
>CAZRSM010000315.1:0-6648 GCA_964602755.1 uncultured Planctomycetales bacterium | reverse complement strand
CGAGAAGCTCGAGCGCTTCGTCCGGCCGGCCGGCTTCGAGCAGTTCGTTGGCCTGGTCGAAGATCGACTGTATCTGTTCCGGGTCCATGGGTGTAGTCTGCACGCTCCGCGAGTCGCGTCCGTCCGCCTGCCCGGCAGGCGCCGCGCCACCACTATAGTATAGCCGACCTCGGAGCCGTAGCACCGGCCGATAACGCCGCTGCAGAACCCGAGCGTCCGGAGTATGGATATGCGCCCGCCGGCTGCAAGTAAAGCCCGAGATCGCCGATCGGCTGTCGCTGTCGGAGTCTGCCTGATTCTGGCCGCCCCGCTGGCCGGCTGCACGGCGCTGCTGCGCGACAACCGGGACGCCTGGCTGCGCGAGCCGGCCCGGGTCAGAGACGACCCCACCTGGCTGGTGATGTTCAAGGCCGGCGTGCTGGTGCCGGCCCGCGACATCCTCACGCTCGAACCGCTCTGGCGCCCCCTGCTGCGCCACGGCCAGGCGTGGAACATCGACCCCGACGGCCGGGTGCCGCCCGGCTCGTTCTGGCAGCCCCGCAGCCGGCGCGACCTGGAGCCGGCGGCGCTGGCCCGCGGCTGGGGGGCCGGGCCGCCGCGGGAGCCGCTGGAGCTGCTCAAGCCCAAGCGCCGCCGCGACGGGCGCGTCGCGCTGCTGATGCGCGACGCCGACGGACGCCGTTTCCTCGTCAAGCCCGATGCGCCGGAGTATCCCGAACTGGGTTCGACGGCGGCGCTGGTCGGTGCGCGGGTGATGTGGGCCCTGGGCTACAACGTGCCCGAGACCTACATCGTGCGCATCGCCAACACCGGCCTGGCCGACCTCGACGGTCGCCGGGCGGCGGCGGTGGCCTTCCTGGACAACGTGCGCGGCCACTGGCACTTCGACTGGTTCCGCTATCGCCGGGAGCTGCGGGCCTTGCGGCTGGCCAGCGCCTGGATCAACGACGTGGACCGCGTGGGCAGCAACACGCTGGTGGTGGCCGATGGCGAGGTGCTGCGTTATTACCTGATCGACTTCGATTCGTGCCTGGGATCGTGGCAGGGCCGCCCCAAGGAGCCCTGGCGCGGTTACCGCTACGAGTGGACCCCCTGGCTTTCGCCGCAGGGCCACCCGCAGCTCGAGCCGATCTCGCCGGCGCTGGGGCGCTGGGCGGCCGACTTCGACCCCTGGCGCTGGCGCCCCCAGGTGCCCAACAACGCCTTCGACCACATGACCCGCGAAGATGCGGCGTGGATCGCCCGGCAGATCGCGCGGCTCGACGAACCCCGCCTGCGGGCCATCATCTCGGCGGCCCGACTGTCGCGCCCGGCCGACGCCGAGCGATTGCTGGAAATCCTCATGCGTCGCCGGCAGCTCGTGCTGGCCGCCGCCGGCGGTCGGTAGCGGGTCGACATTGACGCGCGGCCGCTGCGGGCCGTAAGCTCGCCCGGGTCATGGGCCTGCCCTACGATTACGTGGACGAAAAGCTGCACGAGCGGCGCGAGCGGGTGTTCCTGATCCTCGCCGGGCTGTTCCTGGGCACGCTGGCGATGTTGAACATCCTGGGGATCACGCGCTTCATCCGCTTCGGGTCGCTGACGTGGCATGGTTATGAGTTCACCTTCGCCGTAGCGGTCGGCGTACTGCCCTATCCGATCACCTTCCTGTGCACCGACTTCATCAGCGAGTTCTACGGCCGCCGGCGGGCCAACCTGGTGGTGTGGGTGGGGCTGTTGCTGAACGTGTGGGTGGTGTTCGTGCTGTGGCTCGGTGGAGTGCTGCCGGGGTTCGAGCCGGTCGATCAGGCCAGCGGCGAGCTGCTGCGCGACGCGGCCGGCCGGCTGCCGGTGTTCTACGAAGTGCGCAAGCTGGCTTTCGGCGCGGTGGGGGCCTCGATGGCGGCGTACCTGGCGGCGCAGTTCTGCGATGTGTACGTGTTTCATTTCTGGAAGCGGGTGACGGGCGGGCGCCACCTGTGGCTGCGCAACAACGGTTCGACGCTGGTCAGCCAACTGGTCGACACCGTGGCCGTCATTCTGATCACCCACTTCTACGCCCACGCCCTGCCGGTCAGAGACGATCAGCCGCTCTGGCCGCAGTTGCTGGTCTACATCGCCTCGGGCTACGCCTTCAAGGCCACCGTGGCGCTGATCGATACGATACCGTTCTACCTCGGCGTGCGCTGGCTGTCGCGCTACCTGCAGATCGACAGCCGCCGAACCCACCGGCAGGACACGTGAACCAGGGAACCTGGCGCTCATGCTGCGACTGACACGTGAGTTGCGTTTCTCGCTCGACGCCGGGCAGCCTGGCGACGGCTGCCACACCGCGGCGGTCAGCAACTCGTGGGCCGGGTGGCCCAGCGCGAGAGGCGTGCGGCCCTGGCTGCGGCTGCGCGTCACCGTCGGCGGCCGGGTCGATCCGCTCACGGGTCTGTTGTGCAACATCAAACGCATCGACGAGCTGCTGCGCCGGCAGGTCATCGGCCCGCTGACGCAAACGCTGCGCAGCGAGCCGGACGTGGCCCCGGCGCGGCTGCTGCGGCTGGCCTGGGAGCTGATCGCGGCGGGCGAGCTGGGCGAGCTGCTGCTGGCGCTCGAGCTGCTGACCACGCCGATGCTGCGCTACGCCCTGGACAGGGAGGATGCCACGATGGTCTACCTGACGCAGCAATTCGAATTCTCGGCGGCCCACCGGCTGCACTGCCCGAAGCTGAGCGCGGCAGAGAACCAGGCCACCTTCGGCAAGTGCACCAACCCCAGCGGCCACGGACACAACTACCTGCTGGAGGTGACCGTGCGCGGCCGGCCGGATCAGCACGGCGTCGTCTTCCCGCTGCCGCAGCTCGAGCGCATCGTCAAGCGGCGGGTGCTCGACGTGCTCGATCACAAGCACCTCAACGTGGATATCGACCTGTTCGCCGAGCGCAACCCGACGGTGGAAAACATCGCCCGGGTGGTCTGGGAGCTGCTGGCCACAGAACTGGCCCCGCCGCTGCTGGCCAACGTGCGGGTCTACGAGACGGCCAAGACGTGGGCGGACTATCGGGGTAAGTGAACCGGTCGATCGCTCGCGCGGCGCGGCTGTCCGCTGGCGGTTCGTCTTCGCGGCCTCTCCCCCTGTGGTCCCCCCGGTAGGGTGGGCACCGCCCACCAGAATGAAGAATGGCGAACAGCGAATTGGTCGGCCGCGCCGATGGCGCAGCCAGCCCGGCGCGTGGCGCGGGCCGCTGACTCCCCTCCCTTCCGGGGAGGGGCGGGGGGGGGGTCGCGGCAACGAAGTGCAAAATGCAAAGTGCAAAGTGACAAATATCTGTGATGCGAAAGCCGCTTGGCTTTCCGCTGGCAGAACGTATCCGCGGCCTCCGACCCCCCTGTGGTCCCCCCTGGAAGGGGGGACGGTTGTCGGGAAAGGGACGCAGGGAGAGGGATTGAGGGAGCGGGGATCAAGGGATTGAGGGGTTGCAGCCGGCAGGCGGCGCGGCTATCCGTTGGCCGCGCGTATTCGCTGACTCCGACCCCCCTGTGGTCCCCCCTGGAAGGGGGGACGGTCGGCGCGCGGCGCCTCGTTGTGATCGTGGTGGGAATCGCCCACCCCACGTCTTGGCGTTTCCTTGGCGTCCTTGGCGTTTCCTTGGCGTCCTTGGCGTTTCCTTGGCGTCCTTGGCGGTTATTGGCGTCCTTGGCGGTTATTGGCGTCCTGGCGGTTACGGCGAGCGGCGTTCGCGTAACTGCATCACGATGCTCAGCACGGCGGGCACCAGCACCAGCGTGCCGATGGTGGCCACCAGCAGGCCGCCGAGCATGACGGCCGCCAGGCCACGGTACAGTTCGCTGCCGGCGCCGGGAAAGACCGCCAGCGGCAGTTGACCGAAGAAGGTGGTCAGGCTGGTCATGAACACCGGTCGCACGCGGGCCTGGACGGCCTGCCTGATGGCGTTGTGAACATCGAGCTTGTGCAGTCGGCGGTTCTGCAGGCTCTGGTCGACGACCAGGATGGCGTTATTGACCACGATGCCGACCAGGATGACGAAGCCCAGGAACGTCAGCACGTCGAGCTGCTGCACGGGCTGCTCGGTGCTCAGCAGCGTCGCCCAGTGGGCCACCGAAAGGCCGAAGAAGCCCCCCAGCACCGCCAGCGGCACGCTGAACATGATGACCAGCGGATAGACCCAGCTCTCGTAAAGGGCGGCCATCAGCAGGTAGACCACCAGGATCGACAGGAAAAAGCGGCTCGACAGCAGGTTCTTGAGGCTGGCCAGGCTCCAGCCCTCCCAGTGTCCGACCATTGCCGTGCGGGCCGCCGCCAGTTTGTCGGCGTTGCCGGTCAGGGCCACCAGCACGTCGGGGTCGATCTGGCCCTGCTGGCGCAGCTCCGGCTCGATCTGCCTGGTGATCTGGCGGATGACCGCCTCGAGCGGCATGGCCTCCGGCGGATTGACCACCAGCTCGACCGCCCGTTGCCGCTCGATGTGGTTGATCTGCTCGGGCGACGACGTATCGCGCATCTCGGCTATCGACTGCAGCGTGACCACGCGGCCGGCCGGGGTGTAGATCGGCACCTGGCCGATGTCGCGCAGCCCGTCGGCGCCCGGCTGGTCGAGGTAGATCGACAGGTCGATCGTCCGCCCCGCCGCGTCGCGGAAGTCGTCCACGTACGCCCCGTCGACGCACGCTTCGACCACCAGCCCCACGTCGGCGGCGGTCAGGCCCACGTTGGCCGCCCGCTGGCGGTTGGTCACGAAACGCAGCTCGGGCCGGCCGACGTTGAAGTTGATCGGGTTGGGCCGCGGGCGCCCGAAAGCCCTTGAGCAGGCCTGGTACATCGCGCCGGCCGCCCGGGTAACCTTCTGCAGATCGTCGCCGCGAATCTGTATCTCTGCCGTGTTACCGCCGCCGAAACTGAACAGTTGGGCCTGGAAGAACACCGGGTAGACGTCGGGGATCTGCGCCCCGGCGGTCTCCAGCAGCCGTTTGAGCGGCCTGACGCGCATGGGATCGCGGCTGGTGGCGCCCATGAAGCAGCCGCCGTTGAAGGCCACGAAGAAGAAGTGGTCGATCAGCGGCGGGGGGGTGAGCCATTCACGTTGCAGTCGGTCGCGCTCCAGCGGGCTCAAGTGCGAGTTCTGGTTGGCCAGCTCGGGGATGGCGCCGGCGGCGATCATCTGCTTGACCTGGCTGACCCAGGCCTGATCGAGCTGTTGCTGTTCGGGCGAGCCGGGCTGCACCCTCCAGTACGCGCCGATGCGCGATTCGATGGCGCGGGCCATGCGCTCGAATTCCTCGATGCTGTAGCCCGGGGGCGTGAGCATGAAACCGAAGACCAGGTTGCGGTTGCCTTGCGGCAGGTAGGTGGTGTCGGGCACCAGCCGCGGCGTGGCCAGCACGGCCAGCCCCAGCAGACCGCCGATGACCCCCACGCGGGCCGCGGTGCTGCGGTTGATGCGCCCGACAAGACCGCCGAAGACGCGCGCCAGCAGCGGGACGGCGGCGCCGCTGCCTGCGGGGTCCGGTACGCGTCGTGCGCCGCCGATCAGGCGGGCCGCCAACGTAGGCACCACGGTGATGGCCACGATCAGGCTCAGCCCCACGGCCGAGGTGGTGGCGATGCTGATGTCGCGGAAGAGCTGGCCGGCCTCTTCGCGCACGAAGATGATCGGCAGAAAGACCGCCATGGTGGTCAACGTGCTGGCCAGCACCGCGCCCCACACTTCCAGCGTGCCCTCGCGGGCGGCCTGAAGCACCGGCTTGCCGGACTGATAGTGGCGGTAGATGTTTTCGAGCACCACGATGGCGTTGTCGACCACCATGCCCACCGCGAAGGCGATGCCCGCCAGTGAGATCACATTGAGCGTGCGCCCCAGCCCGGCAATCAGCACGAAGGTGGCGATGACCGACACCGGGATAGCCAGCGCCACCACCAGCGTGGCCCGCAAGTTGCGCAGGAACAGGAGCAGCACCACCACCGCCAGCGTGCCGCCGTAGAGGATGTTGCTGCGCACCATGGCGATCGACTGCTCGATGTAGACGGTCTCGTCGTAGACCTGTTCGAGCTCCAGATCGAGATGACGGGCGGCCAGCACCTCTTCGTTGACGCGCCGCACCGCCTCGCGCAGCTTCCTCATGACGGTCAGCACGTTGCGGCCCACTTCGCGCCGCACCGGCATGGCCAGCACGTACTTGCCCTTGCTGCGCACGAACGAGCGGATGCGCTTGTGCGCCAAGCGCACTTCGGCCACGTCGCCCACGCAGACCGGTCCGGCCTCGTCGTAGGTGATCACCGTGGCGGCCACGTCCTCCGCAGAGCGGTACTTGCCCGCCGTCCGCACGGTGTAGTCGCGCTTGCCGACCGAGCGCGTGCCGGCCGAGATGTTGACGTTCTGGCGGCGCAGAGCGTTGGCGAGCTGCGCCAGCGTGATGTGCCGGGCGGCCAGCTTGCCGGGATCGACGCGCACCTGCATTTCGCGTTCGGTGCCGCCGTAGACGTCTACCGAGGCCACGCCCGGGACGCGCTCCAGGTAGGGCTTGATGTAGTCGCGGGCGAAGTCGGCCAGATAGCGGATGCTGTCGCCTTCCGAATCGTCGGTCGGGAAGAGGATCAACCAGGCGATGGGGCTGTCAACGGCGGTGTTGGCGGCCGCCACGGTCGGCTGGTCTACCTCCGGC
>CAZRSM010000314.1:0-4010 GCA_964602755.1 uncultured Planctomycetales bacterium | reverse complement strand
CTCGGCCGAGAGCATCACCGCGTCGGCCAGGTCCATGATGGCGTTGGCCACGTCGGACACCTCGGCCCGCGTAGGCATGGGGTTGCCGACCATGCTCTGGAGCATCTGCGTGGCGATGATCACCGGCTTGCCGGCCCGCCGGCAGCGCGCCGTGATGTCCTTCTGGATCAGGGGCACCCGCCAGACGTCCATCTCGACGCCCAGATCCCCCCGGGCCACCATGATCGCGTCGGCCTGCTCAAGAAAATAGTCCAGGTGCTCGAGCGCCTCGGGCTTCTCGATCTTCAGGATCACGCCCAGCCTGGCTTCCCGCCGGGCTATCAGGCCTTTCAGTTCGTCCACGTCGGCCGGCCGGCGCACAAACGACAGGGCCACGTAGTCCAGACTGTGCTCGATGGCCCATTCCAGGTCGCGGCGGTCCTTGTCGGTCAACGCCGGTACCGACAGGACCGTGTCGGGCAGATTCACACCCTTGTGGCTGCGGACCACGCCACCGGCGGTACAGTTGCAGACCACGCCCTGCCGGTCGCGCCCGGTAACCAGGAAGCGCACCAGCCCGTCGTCGATGAACACCCGCTGACCGACGTCCACCTCGTCGACGAAACGCTCGTAGTTGACCGTGAACAACCCCGGCCGGCACGGCTCGCTGCCCCGCACGAAACGCACCGTGCTGCCGCGCTGCACCTCGATCTGCCCGCCCGCCACCTCGTTGAGCCTGATCTTGGGCCCGCACAGGTCGCCGAACACCGCCAGCGGCCGCCCGTGTTCGGCCGACCAGCGGCGCACGTTGGCCAGCGTGCGGGCGTGGTCCTCGTGCGTGCCGTGGCTGAAGTTGAGCCGACAGACGTTGACCCCGGCCTCGAGCACGCGCGCCAGCACCTCGGGGTCGCTGGTGGCCGGCCCCAGCGTGGCTACGATCTTGGTGCGGATCCCGTCTTGCTGCTGCCCTGCCGTCATGGCATGCACCTCTCTCGGGCCCTGCGCAGCCTGCTGCCGGCCGGCAAACGCTGGCGCCGACTTCGCCGCGCTTCACGAACCGTATTATCGTCATGCCGGGCCTGGCGGCTGCACCGGAGATCAGCCGTCAGAACAAGCGGCGCGCTCGTAGAGCCGGGCCGTCTGCAGCAGCTCGACCTCGCCGAAATGGCGCCCGATCAGTTGCATGCCGATCGGCAACCCCGCCGCGTCGGTCCCGCACGGCAGCGAAACCGCCGGCAGGCCCGCCAGGTTGGCCCCGGTGGTGAACACGTCGGCCAGGTACATTTCCAGCGGGTCGGCGGTCTTCTCGCCCAGGGCGAAGGCCACCGTCGGGGTGGTCGCTCCCAGCAGCACATCGGCCTGTTCGAACGCCGCCAGAAAGTCCTGCTGAATCAGTCGCCGGGCCTTGAGGGCCCGCTCGTAGTAGGCGTCGCGATAGCCGGCCGAGAGCGCGAAAGTACCCAGCATGATGCGGCGTTTCACCTCGGCCCCCAGGCCCTGCGAGCGCGAGCGGGCGTACAGGTCTGCCAGATCGGCGTATTGCTCGGCCCGCCGACCGTAATGGACCCCGTCGAACCGCGCCAGGTTGCTCGAACACTCGGCGGTGGCGATCAGGTAGTAGCTGGCGATGCAGTAGCGCGCGTGCGGCAGCGAAACCTCGACGATCTGCGCCCCGATGCGGCGATAGGTCTCGATCGCCTGCTCCAGGGCAGCCCGCACGTCGTCGGCCACACCCTCGGCGAAATACTCGCGCACTACGCCGATCCGCAAACCCGCCGCCCGCTGCGCCAGCGGCCGCTGGTCGAGCGTGGCCAGGTAGTTCTCCACCGGCCGCCGGGCACAGGTGGTATCGCGCTCGTCGTGGCCGGCGATGACGCCCAGCAGCAACGCCGCGTCGGCCACGTTGCCGGCCAGCGGGCCGATCTGATCGAGGCTCGAGGCGTACGCCACCAGGCCCCAGCGCGACACGCGCCCGTAGGTCGGCTTGAGACCCACCACGCCGCAGAAGGCCGCCGGCTGACGGATCGAGCCGCCGGTGTCCGAACCGAGCGCCAGCGGCACGCAGCCGGCCGCCACCGCGACCGCCGAGCCCCCCGACGAACCGCCGGGCACCCGGGCGCGATCACGGGGGTTGCGCGTGACGCCCAGGGCGCTGTTCTCCGTCGACGAGCCCATACCGAACTCGTCGAGGTTGGTCTTGCCGATGATGATGCCGCCGGCGCGCTCGATACGCTCCACCACCGTGGCATCGTAGGGCGAACGGTACTCGGCCAGCATGCGCGACGCGCAAGTCGTGCGCCCCAGCGCCGTGCAGATGTTGTCCTTGATCGCGATCGGCACCCCCGCCAGCGGTCCGACCGCCTCGCCGGCCTCGACCCGGGCGTCCACCTCGGCGGCGCGCTCTCGCGCCTGCTGCTCGAAGACTTCGAGGAAGGCTCCCAGCTCGGCGTCGACCTGCGCGATGCGCGCCAGTGCCGCCTGGCAGACCTCGATCGCCCGCGTCTGGCGCGACCTTACGGCCCGCGCGATCGCAATCGCATCGCTGATGCCGCCTCGCTCGTCCACCTGCCCGCGCACAGCCTCCGTCTGGCCCCCTTCAGCTCGTCCCCCGCGGCGGGCCGCGCGCGATCCCCACTGCTGCCAGCGCTGCCGACCGCGCCAGCCACGGCCGCCGCGACGTTTAAGTTTCGGCTCTCGGCCACCGCGACGCAAGGGGCAAGCTGTGCAGCGGTCGTCTGGCTCGCCACCGCGGGCGCCCGTAAACTGCCTCTCTGGTCGTGGAGGTGTGCTGTGGTGCAACGGCCGCTGTCCCAACAACCCCCATCCGGTGCCCGCGTGCCGCGGCTGGTGATGCGCGGCGTCCACAAGCGCTTCGGGCCGACGGTGGCGCTGGCCGGCGTGGATCTGGAAGTGCACGGCGGCGAGGTGCTGGCGCTGATCGGCGAAAACGGGGCCGGCAAGAGCACCCTGATGAAGATCCTCTCGGGCGCCTGTCAGGCCGACCGCGGCCGGATGTGGCTCGACGGGCAGCCCTACCGCCCGCGCGACCCGGCGGATGGCCGGCTCGCGGGCGTGGCCATGATCTACCAGGAGCTGTCACTGGCTCCGCACCTGTCCGTTGCCGAGAACATCCTGCTGGGTCGGCTGCCGCGGCGGGGACCGCTGGTCGATTGGCCGCGGGTTCGCCGGCTGGCGGCCGAGGCGCTGCGCCAGGTCGGGCGCCCGGAGTTGCCCCTGGATATCGAGGTCGGACGGCTCGGCGTCGCCGAACGGCAACTGGTCGAGATCGCCCGGGCGGTGGCGGTGGGTTGTCGCGTGCTGGTGCTCGACGAGCCGACCAGCAGTTTGACGCAGGCCGACGTGCGGGCGCTCTTTGCGCTGATCCGCCGGCTGCGCGAGGCCGGGAAGGCGATAGTGTACATCTCGCACGTGCTCGAAGAAGTGACCGAGATCGCCCGGCGGTTCGTCGTGCTGCGCGACGGCCGCACCGTGGGCCAGGGCCAGGTGGGCACCGTGTCGCTCGACCAGATCGTGCGCATGATGGTGGGCCGCGAGGTGAGCGAGTTGTACCCGCGCTCGCGGCGCTCTCCCGGGCCGGTGGTGCTCGAGCTCGAGCGGCTGGCCGGCGCGCGACTGCCGCGCGAGGCAACGCTGCAACTGCGCCGCGGCGAAGTGCTGGGCATCGCCGGCCTGGTCGGTGCGGGTCGCACCGAGCTGCTGCGGTCGGTCTTCGGCCTCGAGCCCGTACGCCGCGGCGAGCTGCGCGTGGCGGGCTTGTGTGGCGCGGCCAGCCCTGCGCGACGCTGGGCCGCCGGCGCAGGCCTGGTCAGCGAAGACCGCGCCAACGAGGGGCTGGCGGTGGGACTCTCGGTCGCCGACAACCTCACCCTGCCGCGGCTGAGCGGCCTGGGACCGGCGGGGCTGGTTACGCCGGCGGCACAACGGCGGGCCTGCAGCCCGTGGATAGACAAGCTGGCGATCCGCTGCGAACACCCCGGCGTGCCCGTGGCGTCGCTCTCGGGCGGCAACCA
>CAZRSM010000313.1:0-5307 GCA_964602755.1 uncultured Planctomycetales bacterium | reverse complement strand
CGCTGGTTCGTGGCCGTGCCGCCCGGGGCCAGCGCCATGAAGCTGGTGGTCGAAGCACCCGAAGGGGAGAAGTCACAGGCGCGCTTCGACCAGATCTTCGACCCCACCGGCCACGGCCACCGCATGGGCCGGGCCATCCTGGATGCCCCCGACGGCCGCACGCGGATAGAGCACATCATCACCGACGAGCTGACCCCCGGCGTGTGGGAGGCCCCCGTGCTGGCCAACCGGCCCGATCGCAAGTGGCCCTATGAACTGTCGGTGGTCTTCTACGGCCTGCACGCCGACCCGCCGGTCATCGACGAGTGGTCGGGCGGCAGCCGGCCCTCGGGTGAGCTGACCATCACCAACATGTTCCAGAAGCTGGTGATCGCCAGCGGTAGCGGCAAGGTGGAGGGCTTCCGCAAGCACAAGGACGCCAAGTTCAAGGGACTCAAAGACACGCTGGAATACAGCATCAAGCTGCCCGAGGGCTTCAACAAGGTGCGTATCCACCTCGAGATGGAACCCGAAGACTACGCCGAGACCACCGACATCGGCGTGATGATCAAGGACTCGTCGGGCAAGGCCCTCTATTCGTCGGCGTTTGACAACAACGTGCACGAGGCCACCGTCCGCGCCAGCGGCACGGTCAAGCTGGTCATTACCGGCGGCTTCGCCTGGCCCGACGAAGACCGCAAGACGCCCATCAGCGTCGACATCGATTACCTGCTGGCCAGGCCGCCGGGCATCAAGGTCGACCAGGACGGCGAAAGCATGATCTACTTCCCGCCGAGCACGCCGGTGACGGTCGGGTACAAGGTCAGCGGTAAGCTGCCCGACGGGCCGTCGGGCACCGAGCCGGTGGGCTACCTGCGCTTCGAGGCCAGGGGCACCGGCGACGAAGTGCTGCGTGTGCCGATCGTGATCGAATAGCGCCACCACCCGGCCCGGCCTGCGCCGCTGGAGCGGTGTGGGCCGGGCTGCTTATGCGCCGCCCTGCTGCGGGGCGGACGCGGACGGCTCGTCCGCCGATCGGGGTGGGCCGTAGCCGCTGCGGCGCCACGCCTGTTCGACGGTCTCGACGAAGGCGGCCACCTCGCTGTCGGAGTCGAAGATCCACTCCAGCAGGCAGGGCTGACGTTTGTCACGCCGCCACAGGCGCGGAATACCCAGCCACACCTCCACCCGCTGCAGCTCGGCCCAGCTTATGAAGTACCGATTGCGCGGCGTACGGGCCTGCACGCCCCGCGGGCCGACCACGGCGTAGCGGTGGCCTTCGGTGAGGATCACCCGCAGCCTCGGCAGGGCCCACGCCAGCGAGGCGGCGGCCACCGCGGCGCCGAACGTGGTCGGGCCGTCGGGCCAGCGGTGGTAGACGATCAGCAGGTCGAGAAAACGCACCAGCCAGGGCAGAAAGACCGCCGCGTTGACGTAGACCAGGTAGATGCGCCACGGTCGCCGCGGCCGCCAGATGAGCGTGTGCTCGTCGTACTGCAGGCCGCAGTCTGGGCAGCAGCCCACCGGCAGGGGAACCAGCGGACCGGCGCCGCATTCGGGACAACGTTCGGGCTTACCGGCGGGCATGGGTTTATGTTATCCGCCTGATCGCAGCCGACCGCCGGGAACCGCTACGGCCGCCAGGAAACCGCCAAGGGCGCCAAGAGCACCGCCAAGGGCGCCCTTGGTGTTCCTGGCGTCATTGGCGGTTTTCTCGACGTTCTTGGCGGTCTTCGGTGGACGTTGTCGTGCTGCAATCGTGGTGGGCGGTGCCCACCCTGCGGCAGCGCGGCGCGGGGGCGGTTGGGGCGCGGGCTATGCAGCGCTGTCGGGCAAGGTCCGATCTGCGCGGCGCGCTTGCCACGCCCACAACAGCCCGGCCACGAGCACCAGGCTGGCGGTGACCAGCAGGCCGCCTTCGGGACCGTATGCGCCGCCGACGAGCAGTGCGGGGGCGTCGGGGGCAATGACGGTCTGCAGCACGCCGCCGGAGAGATCGTCCAGGCCGCTGACGCTCAGGCCGAAGACCGGTCCCTGGGTGATGTTCCAGGCGATGTGGAAACCGACCGCCAGTGCGAGCCGGCCGGTCAGGGCCACCATCAGGCACAGCAGCAGGCCGGCGGCGAAGGTGTTGAGCGCCGCCAGGACTGGCAGGCCGTTGTGCCCGCCGTGGGCGAGGGCGAACAGTATCGAGCAGATCAGCGCAGAAACCGCCAGGGCCGCACGCGGGGCAAGCCGGCTGCCTGTCAGGCCCTCGGCGACGTTGCGCAGCCAGTAGCCGCGGAAGAGCAGTTCTTCGGCCAGGCCGGCGACGACGTAATAGGCGATGGCCCAGGTGAGCGGCGCGCCCGTGTTGCCGGGAGCGCTCCCGGCCGCTGATCGGCCTTGCACGCTGGCCAGGCCCAGCAGGCACAGCGCGGCTACTACGGCGCCGACGGCGGCCGACCCGAGCAGCCCGCCGACGACCAGCTCGGCCCACCAGCGTCTGCCGACTTGCAGTCCCAGGCTCCCCAGCGGTCGGCGGTCGAGCAGACGACAAGCCAGGTGAATGCTGAGGATGGCCGCCAGCGGGGGCGTGAGCGACCAGGCGGCGTCGGCAGCGTCGCTCGCCCGCAGTGCTGTCGCAGCCGCCATGATCAGCAGCAGGAAGATGCCCATTTGCGCCAACAGACGCCACAGGGCGCGCAGGCGGCGCTGCTCGGCGTTGTAGAACAGCGCAATGACGCGGCTCATGGCTGCGCTCCGGCCGACGCCGGGCGGTCGGCGAGTTGCACACGGTGAATCGGCAGCACGTCGCGCAGGTTGTCGTGCAGCCCGGTAAAGCGCGTGCGCAGCAGGAAGTTACCGGTCTTGAAGAACAGCGGGATGATGGGCAGCTCCTGCTCGCACAGGATCGCTTCGGCCTCAGCCAGCAGCTCGTAGCGCCGGGCGTTGTCGCTCTCGCGGGCCGCCAGGGCGATGAGCTCGTCGTAGCGCGGATTCGACCAGCCGGTGCGGTTCTGGCCGCTGTCGCTGGTGAACATGTCGAGGAAGGTGCCGGGGTCCATGTAGTCGCCGTACCAGTCGCTGCGCACGATGTCGTAGTCGAGATTGCGGATGCGTGCGCTGAGCACCTTGCGTTCCTGGACGCGCAACTCGACCCGCAATCCGAGGGCCTGCTCCCACATGGCCTGGATGGCCTCGGAGATGCGGCGTTGGCGTGGCGGATCGGGAGCGTAGAGAATTTCGAGCGGGCGCGCGGGGTCGTAGCGGCTGCGGGCCAGGTACTGGCGGGCCAGCGCGACGCGTTGCTCATACGACAGGCCGGCTCCCAGGCCCGCCGGCGGCTGGTAGTAGATCACGCCGCCGTCGGCCGTGGAGCGGCCCATCTGTTCGATAGCGCCGACAGGCACGTAGGTGTCGGCCGGCATCTGCCCCAGCCCCAGCACCTGGGTACAGATGGCCTGCTTGTCGATCGCCAGGGCCAGCGCCTTGCGCAGGTTGGCATCGTCGAGCGGCTCGCGGCGGCAATTGATGCGCAGGAAGTAGGTGGCAAAGCGTGGCGAAAGGTGGAAATCCGGCCGCTGGCCGGCCTGCTGGCGCTGGTAGAGCACGCGGGCGACCTCGGGGTCGAGACCCATCACCAGGTCGATGCGGCCGGTTTCGTAGGCCAGCAGGCCGACGCCGGGGTCGGCGGTGGTGAAGATCTCCAGCGTGTCGATCGCGATGTGTCGGCTGTCCCAGTAGAAGGGGTTGCGGGTCAGCAGCAGGCGGCGTTTGAACTCCCAGCGGTCGAGCACGAACGCTCCGTTGCAGACGATGTTGCCCGGCCGGGTCCAGAGGTGGCGGGTGCTGCGCAGCACGCGGCCGTCGCGGCGGGCGTAGCGCTCGATCAGCGGCGGGTAGACGGGAGCCAGCGTGGGGAAGGAAGTCAGGTCGAGGAAGTAGGGGCAGGGGGTCTCCAGGGTCACCACCAGCGTGTGGGCGTCGGGGGCGGCGATGCCGACCGACTCGGGCGGCGCGTCGTTGGACGGGTCGTCGTCCAGTCGCGAACGGTAGTAGTGCTGCGCGCCGCGGATCACGAAGAGCAGAAAGGCATACTGCGATTCGCAACGCGGATCGAGCACGCGCAGCCACGCGAAGCGGAAGTGCTCGGCCAGCAGCGGATCGCCGTTGGACCAGCGGGCCTCGGGCCGCAGGTGGAAGGTATACACGCGGCGGTCGGCGCTGATGTCCCAGCGGTCGGCGACCGCCGGCTCGGGCTGGTAGTTGACGGGGTCGAGGCGGGTCAGGCCTTCGAACAGGGCGTTGGTGACCTGGATTTCGTCGAGCCAGCTCACGCGGGCGGGGTCCACGGTGCGCAGCACGTCGGCGGCGACCACGAAATCGGCCCGCGGCTCGGCCTCGCCCAGGTGAAGATAGAGCAGCAGCGCCAGGACCGAGGTCAGGATGAACAGGCCGGCAACGCGCAACACCAGGCGGCCTCCTTGCCAGCAGAGCCTGGGGCCAATCGTGAGCGCCGGGTAAGCGGGCGTCAAGCGGAGCGGCTTTGCTTCCGCAAGCAAAGGTATCTATGATGCCGATCTTCAGATGAGCCGGGTCGCTCGGCACCGGCGCAGCGGAGAGTCACCTGAGCACGACCTGGCGGACGCCGGGCAACCGAAAACATGTGTTGACAACGACTTGGGGCAAGAGATGCCAGCAGATACGGCACTGATGGAAAAGCTGACGGCCTTGTGCAAACGCCGGGGGTTCATCTTTCCGGGCAGCGAGATCTACGGCGGGCTGGGCGGATTCTGGGATTATGGGCCGCTGGGCGTCGAGCTGAAACGCAACATCAAGAACCAGTGGTGGCACGACATGGTGCTCGATCCGCCGACCGGGCCGGACGGCCGGGAAGTCACCATGGTGGGCGTGGACTGCGCCATCATCATGAACCCGCGCGTCTGGGAAGCCAGCGGGCACGTGGGGGGCTTCAAGGACCCGATGGTTTCGTGCAAGGCAGAGGGCTGCAAGGCGCTGTTCAGGGCCGATCAGATATTCCGGGTGCTGCTGCGGCGCAAAGAGGGCGATGCGCCCTTCGATCACTGCTGCGTCGAGGCCGGTTCGCCCGAGGAGGCCGTCCAGCAGGCCGCCGCGAAGGCCGACAAGCTCTCGAAGAAGCACGGCGGGGGGACATACGTGGCCGAGGCGGCGCCCTACCTGGCGGTCTACGAGTCCGAGCTGGAGCAACTGAAGTGTCCGCGTTGTGACGCCGCCGGGGCGCTCACGCCGCCGCGCGAGTTCAACCTGATGTTCGAGACGTTCGTGGGGGCGCTTCAGGACTCGAGCAGCAAGGCCTACCTGCGA
>CAZRSM010000312.1:0-5685 GCA_964602755.1 uncultured Planctomycetales bacterium | reverse complement strand
GCGGCAGCATGTTGCCATCGCAATGCAGCAGCTCGTCGGCCGGGCCGCTGGTGATAACGGGCGGCGTATCGTCAACGATCGTGAAGGTCTGCACCCAGTCGGTCGAGTTGCCGCAGGCGTCGGTGACGCGGTAGGTGCGGGTCATGACCTTGGGATCGTCCGGGCAGCCGGAGCCGCTCCAGGGGGTTTCGGACCACACGACCATCATATTGTTGGGATCACAGTTGTCGTAGTATGTCAACAGGTTGGGATCGGCCGGCGGAATCTCCATCAGGCACTGGGCCTGAACGTCGACGGGCCCGTCAGTGATGGTGGGCGGAATGGTATCCATGATCCAGATCGTCTGCGTACAGGTGGCCGAGTTGCCGCACGCGTCGGTCGCCCGGTAGGTGCGTGTGATCTTCTTCGGATCGCCGGGACACCCGACACCCTGGTCGGCCTCGTCGCCGACGAACTCGATGATCGGAGACTGGTCGCAATTGTCCTGCACGTCACCGCCGGAGGCGAAGAACTCCGCGTCGCTGCCGGCCGGGATCTCCTCCTCGCAAGAGTAGAAGGCGTCCGGCGGGGCGGTTGGTTCCGGCGCCGTACGGTCGATGATCATGAAAATCTGTTCGCAGGTGGTGTAATTGCCCGCGCCGTCCGTTACGCGGTACGTGCGCGTGATGATCAGCGGATCGGTCTCGCAACCACTACCGCCATTGCTGCTGTCACCAACCCACTCGCAGGTCACCGGACAGGCCGGATCGTTGGGATCGTCGGAGTTGTCGGAGTAGGCCACCAGGGCACAGTCAGCAGGCGGCAGTTCGCCGACGCACTCGTAAGTCTCGTCGGCCGGACAAGTCACCTCGGGGGGCGTGCCGTCGACCACGATGCGGGGAGGATCGACCAGCGTGGGCGCAATCGGCAGACCGGTGGGGTCGCTGAAGCGCGTCGGGGGGGCGTGCGCCGCGTCGAACGCCAGGCCGACATAGAGCACCTCGCAGGAGGTCGTGAACGTAATGGTCGCCAGCAAAGCGTCGTCCTGGGTGGGGTCCCCGCCCACCTGCACACCGGCCGCGATCACCATGGTGCCGGCGCCGTTGTCGTAGCTCGCCGCGATCGACATCGGATAGGGAGTATCAGTGAGCGTGATATCACTGACCTGCACACATGTGGGGTCGAAGACCAGAAATGCCTGGTAGCCTGCCACGGGCTGCGCCAGGTCACGCTGGTACAGGTAAACAGTGACAGACTCTCCAGGTTGTACACAGCGGCTGTTGGGGTCCACGACGAGTTCCATCACGTCGTGCGACTGGGCCAGCGATGATCCGGCCACTGCGTACAGCACGAGACAGGTGAGAACAACGGTACACCCAGCTGATCTTAACATGGCATTACTCCTGTTATTGTGGCGCATACCTTCCCTTTACCAACAACACTGTTGGTATCCGTCATTGACCGTCGCTACACGTGGTCAGCACGCTGCCCGGCGCGGCACAACCTGCGCGCCCGCCATCCGCCTATGATCGCTGACTCGATGCATATAGCACCTGTTGCCCTCCTGCACTGCGTCGAGCGGCGTTCCCGCGCGATTGCCGGGGGACTGCACAGCGCACACTGCCACGTCCTCGGGAGATGGACTCTGTGGTTCGGCCTGCAACTATAGACCAAGCCGCACCGGGACCGAAGGGCGTTGACACCGAGCGTGTCTCCTGCCGTGCTGCCGTGAACTGCCGGCATCCAACTGAAGTCCTTACCCCTGTTGTAAACTGTTCGCCGTTTAGTGTGCCCCTTTATGGGATCTGCACCCTAATCGTGTGCGCGTTCCCGGCTCTGTGCAATTAGGGAACGTTGGTATTTTGTCGCGGAGGCGCGACGCAAGTAGGCGACGGCACACTGCCGATCCACCATACCCGCCACACACCGGGAGCGGTTGTGGTAAAACGGGAAATGCCAGCGCCGCGCGCGCAAGCGGTTGCGCAGACAAGATGCGCTGTTCGGGAGCGGTTGCGGCGGCGCGGCCCGCCGCCGCTCACCGGACCGGTCGTGAGCGCTCAATCAGGGAAAACCAGCGGCCGGCCGGCCGAAAAAAATCGCCGCCGGACGCCACGGTCGGCACAGCGCAACGGCCGGCGCGCGTCCAGGCGCGCCGGCCGGTTGGGCGCGTGCGGGCAGGCGGGGCGCGGCGGTTTGTCCGCGGAAGACGGGCCTCCGCCCGCCGGCGGTCATGCGCCGCGCGGGATCAGGACTCGGTGGTTTCTTCGCAGGTGATGCCCATGCGGGTCAGCTCGTCGAGCACCGGGTTGTAGATGTCCGGCTTGACCGGGATATGCACGCCGGTCTCGTTGATGGCGCCGGTCAGGATCAGCTTGGCGCCGACGGCGGCGGGCAGGCTCACCGTGCGGGCCATGGCGCTGTCGCCGTCGGGCTGGCCGAATTCGATCAGAGTCGAGCGCAGGCGCTCCTCCCGGCCGTCGTCGAAGCGGGCCACGAAGCGGTGCAGCAGCACGATCATGTCGCGCTCGCCGGGGCGATAGGGCATCTTCTCGGCCATGCGGGCGGCGAGTATGTCGAGGCGCGTGGTAGGCTTACCGACGATCGGCAGCTCGTCGTCCGAGAGCAGCCCCAGCCAGGCGAAGCGCTCGAGCACGTCGTGATCGGCCGGCAGGGCGAGCTTGTCCGCCAGTTGCGTGCGCAGGTCACCGGTCGGCTCCAGACCGGCTATTGCGGCCAGCCAATTGGCGAAAGTCGTGCCCGGCTCGTAGGTTACGCTCGTCTCGGCGAGCAGTCCCAGGCCGACGACCTTCTCCATGCACGCGCACCAGCCGGGGTAACGCAGCGTTCCGCGGAACATGGTCTCGACGTGGTCGAGGCCGTAGAGGTCGATATAGCCCAGTGAGTCGCGGTTGGGGTAGGCCTCGAGCGTGCCGACGCCGGCGACCTCCAGCGGGTGATGGTGTTTGAACAGTTCCGGCCCGGGGATGTCCACCTGCCGGCCGTCTTCGCGGTAGCGGGCGGCGTTCTTGCCGGCGGTCAGCACGGCCCGCGGGCTCCAGGAAAACTTGTAGCCCCACGGGTTGTCGTTGGCTTCGGGAGCGGGCAGCCCGCCGCAATAGGACTTGAAGCTCACCACGCGCCCGCCACGCCGCTCGACGTCGTGGATCACGCGCATGGCGGACATGTGGTCGATGCCGGGGTCCACGCCGATCTCGTTGAGCAGCAGCACGCCGGCGTCGCGCGCCTGGGCGTCGAGGGAGCGCATCTTCTCGCTGACATACGAGGTTGTGACCATGTGCTTGCGGTGGCGCAGGCACATTTCGGCCACCACCGGGTGCAGCGGCGCGGGCAGCAGGCTGACTGCCAGGTCGTGTTCGCTCACCAGCCTGTCGAGCTTGTCGGTCTCGTCGGCCAGCAGCGCGACGGCGGTCCCGTCGGGATGGTCGGCGATCAGGGCCTCGGCCTTGCTGACGGTCCGCGAGGCCACCGTCACCTTGAAATCGGGCTGATCCAGCAGATAGCGCACCAGCGGTCGCGACACCAATCCGGCACCCAGCACCAGTACCTTTTTCATGCCTTGTTCTCCCCTGTGGTCTCGAAGCGTCACGGCAGACACCGGCGCCGTCGGCGCAGCGGGTGCCGCCGGTTGGTCGACCGGCCTGGACCTACCCCTGGCGCACGAAGCGCTCGAGGTAGCGATAGTCGGGCGTCAGCTCGCCGCGGTAGACGATGGTCGCCCGTTGCAGCTCGGGTGGCAAGCCGCTCTGTTCGAGCGGTTTGCCCAGATCCGCCTGATCGAGCGCCGGCACCAGCGGCCGCAATGCCTGGCTGAAACTGCGCGAGGCGTCCGCCGGCAGCTCGCACGGCAGGAAATCCACCGCCAGCACCACCGGGCCGCGGCCGGCCACCCCGTCGGTCGTCGCCCCGCTGTCCGGGTCGTAGACGTATACGGGGCTGTCGGGGGTCGTGGCCCGCGTGGTACACGCCAGCGAGCCGTCGATGTCGCAGGTGATGTCGCCGATCACGCGCAGCCGCGGTGACGGGTCGGCATAAAGCCGGCGGAACTGTTCGCGCGTGATCAGGCGCGGGTACTTCGGCTCCCAGTAGATGCAGTTGACCAGCAGCGTCAGCGCCGGCACGTACCTGAAGAAGTCGGCCTCGTAGCGCTCCGGCTGCTGATAATACTCCTGCAGCTCGAACCGCCCCCCGTCGCGGCGCCGCACCAGGTGCTCCTCTTTGAACACCACCTTGTAACACACGTCGCGCCGCGGCGGCAGGTCGGCCAGCCGATCGGGCGGTACCTCCTCGACCGGCAGGAGGTCGTAGATGTACTGTGCGCCCTGCGAAACCTGCCCATAGCCCGCAAAACCGCACACCAGCGGACAAACTTGAGCCGGCAGGCCGCCCTGGCGAATCGCGTCGGCAACGGCCGCGATCTCACGCTCGAAGTGCGCCAGGTCGTCGTAACGATGGGCCGGCTCGATGCCGGCCAGCGGACTGTCGATGCCTTCCCACCTGAGCCGTTGTCCGAAGGCCCACAGCGTGTCGATCATGCCCGCCAGGCCGGCATAGCGTCCGAAGAAGACCAGTCGGCGGCCCTGGTCGTCGGTGATCCGCTCATAGTCGATCAGCGTGCAACCCAGCTCGAGCAGCCGGCGCAGGGCCGGCATGTTCGCCGGCTGCCCCTTGATCGTGTGCGAAAAGTAGACGTAGGCCTTGCCGGCGGAGAGCTTCTCGACCGGAATCTCCTTGACCCCCATGATGACCGGACAGGAATCCAGCTCGTCGACCAGCTCGGCGCCCGCCGCGGCGTAGTCCGCGTCCGGGAACACGCGGATGTCGCTGCGTTGCACCTGGAAGGCTACGCCGTGTCGGCTGCCCAGCTCGCGCACGTCGTCGGGCGTGAGCGGCACCCGGGCTTCCCACCTGCTCTTGTCTTCGCGCCTGATTCCGATCATTGCAATTGCCACCCTGCTGCCACTCGCTCCAGCGCGCCCGGCCCACCAGACTCCTCTCCCCGCTGGAGAGACGCCCGGGTGACGCCGGCGCAGGTTGGCACCCGTCCGGGCAGACGGTTGCCAGAAGCTCGATGCTAACGTCGCTCCGGCGGCGGGGTCAACGCACGCGCCATTCGAGCAACCCCGCAGAGAAGCCCTCGCGCAACTGCACTTCGATCCGCAGGCCGTCGGTCGTGACCGGCTCGAACTCGACCACGTTGAAGCGCCCCACATCGAGGCCGTACCCGCTGGCGCCGCGCACCTCGTGCCAGCCGTCGGCGGCGCGGTACAGCAGCTTCCACGACGCCGGCGGGCGGCAGTAGCCCTGCTTGTCGCGGTCGTCGAACCACCACACCTCGACCCGCGATACCCGCCGCGGCTGCGTGAAGTCGTACTGCACCCACTCGACGCTGCCACGCCGCGGCCACCAGGTGAAGCGCACCGGCGGCGGCTGGCCCGGCCCCAGCGGAACCTGCCGGTCGTAGAGCGCCGTCAGCGTGTCGCCGCTGTAACAGTGCGAAGCGCTGGGCCTGATCCAGTCGATGGCCGGCGCCTCGACCAGCGTCAGCGTCTCGGGCAGCCAGACCACCATCGCCCCCGGCGTGCGGTTGTCCCAGGCGTAGTAGGGCACCCAGGTCAGCTCCACCGGATCAGCTTCCGGGGCCGGCTCGTACAGCGGCCGGTCCCAGTCGCAACGGCGCTGCCCGGC
>CAZRSM010000311.1:0-3714 GCA_964602755.1 uncultured Planctomycetales bacterium | reverse complement strand
GTGCCCGTGATCCATGTAAGCGCAGAGACAGACGTCCGTCATCACGATCAGGGACGGCAAGGCTTTCTTCAAGGCCCTGACCGCCCGCTGCACCGGGGCTCCGCCGTCGTAAGCCATCGAGGCGCGGTCGTCCTTGCGCTCGGGAAGTCCGAAGAGCAGGACGGCCTGTATGCCTGCATCCATGGCCTCCATCGCCGTCTCGACGATGACGTCGTCCGACATGTGAAACACGCCTGGCATCGAGTCAATCTCTTCACGCACCCCCTTTCCGGGAACGGCGAAAAGGGGCAGCACCAGGTCGGACGGCGACAGGGCGCACTCGGCCACCAAGGCCCGCATACCGGCGCTGCGCCGCCGCGCCCCGCGCGACCGCGTCGACTACGGCCTCGCTCTGCCGCACCGCCGCGCCCTGCTCGAGCGGGCCTGGGAGCGCTTCAGGGCTGCTCGCCGCCGCAGTGACTTCGGGCGCTTCTGCCGGGCCAGTGCCGGGTGGCTCGACGACTTCGCGCTCTTTTGCGCGCTCAAGGAAGCCCACGGTCAGCGGAGCTGGGTCCACTGGCCGCGCCCGCTGGCCATGCGCGAGCCACAGGCCCTGCGCGACGCCCGGCGGCAGCTCGCCGAGCGCATCGACTTCCACCGCTTCGTGCAGTACGTCTTCGACCGGCAGTGGCGGCGGTTCAAACGGGCCTGCAATCAGCGGGGCGTGGCCCTCATCGGCGACCTGCCCATCTTCGTCAGCCACGACAGTTGCGACGTGTGGGCCCACCGCGACCTGTTCCTGCTCGACGCCCGCGGGCGGCCGCGGGTGGTCTCCGGCGTACCACCCGACTACTTCAGCAGAACCGGGCAGTTGTGGGGCCACCCGCTGTATCGCTGGCCGGCCCATCGCGCCGAGGGCTACCGCTGGTGGATCGCCCGCTTCAAGGCCGTCTGCGACCGCTTCGACGCCGTCCGCATAGACCACTTTCTGGGCTTCAACCGGTTGTGGAACGTGCCGGCCGGCGCCCGGACCGCCGAGCGCGGCCGCTGGACGCGCACCCCGGGCGACGAGATCCTCGCGGCCGTCAGCGCCGCGCTGGGGCGCCGACAGATCATCGCCGAGGATCTTGGCCTGCGCGTGCCGGCGGCCGAGCGCCTGCGGCGGAAGTGGGGCCTGCCGGGCATGCGCATCATGCAGTTCGGCTTCGGCACCGGGCCCGACGCCCTGCGCGATCGCCCCCACAACTACCCGCGCGACTGCGTGGCCTATACCGGCACACATGACAACGAGACCATCGTCGGCTGGTTCAACCGCCTGCCGCGGCGCGGAGACCGCGGTCCGGACGGCCTGACCACCCGCCGGCGCGTGCTGGCCTACGTCGGCGGAGTGCCCGAGCAGATCCACTGGAACATGATCCGGGCGCTGTACGCTTCGCCGGCCGATACCGTCATCGTCCCGCTGCAGGATATCCTCGGGCTCGACAACGCCGCGCGCATGAACACGCCCGCCACGACCGCCGGCAACTGGCAATGGCGTTTGCCACCGGGAAGCCTGAGCAGGGACCTGGCCGGGCGCTTGCGCGCCCTGGCGGCGGCCTGCCAGCGCGCTTCCTGATGGGGGAGCACGATCGGCACTCAGCGATAGAAGCCGTGCTTTCGGCCTGCGTGAGCTGCGCTGCCCGGAGTGCGGCGCCACGTACACCATCGATCAGCTCATCCGCGCCCAGAACTACGACGGCGCCGCCCGCGAAGCCGACGACCCTGCCGATGCCGTCTCGCTCCAGGAGCGACGCCGATTAGCCAACGTCACTGCCGGCCGGCGCGCAGCTTCCTGACGGCGTCCATCAGGGCACTCACCCGTCGGGGGTCGACCGGGGCGGCGCTCACGCCGTCGCGCTTGAGGGCCGTGCCGACGATGAAGCCGTCGGCTACCTTTCCCAGTGCGGCGACGGTCTCCGGCCGCGTGCCGCTGCCGATCAGTACGGGCACCTCGCCGGCGGCTTCCCGGACGGCGCGCAGCTCGTCGATATCGACGTCGGCGCCCGTGCCGCTGCCCGAAACGATCACCGCCTCGGCTCCGCCGCGCTCGATGAGATCACTGACCTCCGCCTGCACCGGCCGCGGCGGCCCGAGCGGTGCCGAGTGCTTGACATTCACATCCGCGAAGATGCGTATGTGTTCGGCGCCCAACGCGGCCCGGGCACGCAGCAGCTCGGCCGCCTGGCCCTCGATGATCCCCTGGTCGGTGGCCCGGACGCCGCACAGGACGTTGACGCGGATAAAACGGGCTCCCGCCGCCAGCGCCACGCCCAGGGCCGCCAGCGCGTCGTTGCGTAACACGTTGATTCCCACGGGGATATCGAACGACCGGCGCACCTCGCGGGCGATGCACGCCAGGTGGCTGACGGTCCAGGGCGGCACGCGCGACCCGAAGAACGGCGCGTCGCCGAAGTTCTCCAGCACAAGTCCGTCCACGCCGCCGGCGACAAGCGCCTCGGCATCGGCCATGACGTGGGTGATCAGCTCATCCAGCGCTGATCGGCAACGCGGCGCGCCCGGCAGGGGAGGGGCGTGGAGCATTCCGATCACGGGCTTGACGACGCTGGGCCACAGGGCTTGCAATGCAGTACTCATGCCGGGATTCTCCCCGCTCGGGCGTCGATCGCAAGGGCGCCGCCGGCGGCCCGGCGGCAGGGGGGTAGAAGCGGGAGCGGACCATGCTGCGCAAGTTGACGATAACCACCACTGGCCAAGGGCTTTACGAAATCACCGCCCAGGTCGACCGCCTGATCGCCGGGGCGGGCACAAACCAGGGGCTGTGCACGCTGCTGATTCAACATACATCGGCCAGTTTGCTGATTCAGGAGAACGCCGACCCCACGGCGCGGCGTGACCTGCAGGCGTGGCTGTCGCGCCTGGTACGGGAGGACGATCCGCTGTACACGCACACGCTGGAGGGGCCGGACGACATGCCGGCGCACATCAAGGCTGCTTTGACGGCCACAACGCTGTCGATACCCATCGCCGCCGGCCGCCTGGCGCTGGGCACCTGGCAGGGGGTCTACCTCTGGGAACACCGTCGCGGCCACTCGACCCGCCATATACTAATACATATTCTACCGTATTGAGTATATTATCCCATTCTCTGCGATCATATACCTCGCTTTTTTAGTGTAGTAATGTGGCAATCTGGTCGGCCATTACAACGGCCATGCCGCTGAGTGCCAGGCAGACTGATACCGCCTTGCGCCTGGTGAACGGCTCCCTGAGCACCAGCGTCGCCAGGATGATCGCGAACACGATCGACGTCTGGTTGAGAATCGCGTTGGCAGCCGCGTTGGCATACTTGAAGCCCGCCATCCAGAACAGGTATGCCAGGTAGGACCCCAGCAGGGCGGCCGGGACGGCCGTCCGCCATGTCAGCGAAGGCCGGAATACACCCCAAAGCTGGCGCCCATCCGGCAACATGGCCACTATCGCCGCCAGGGCCGCCGATCCGGCCACCAGCCGGATCAGGCACGCCCAGATCAGCGGTACGTCGTCGAAGGCCGGCTTGGCCATCACGATACCCAGCGCCATCAGGCCCATCGCGCCGGCGCCGTAGAGGATTCCGGCGACAAGCTGTCCGCGGGTCGTATTGGCAGGGGGGCTGTGGCCGCTGGAGACCACCACGCCGCTGAGCACCAGTGCCGCTCCCGCCACGTGATACCACGTCAGCACGTCGCCGGGCAACAG
>CAZRSM010000310.1:0-2506 GCA_964602755.1 uncultured Planctomycetales bacterium | reverse complement strand
CGGTCGATCTGATCCTGCTGGCCGGCGGCTGCCTCGAAGACCTCGACGGCGACGGCCGCGTGGACCTGGCCGACCTGGCGATCCTGCTGGCACATTACGGCACTACCAGCGGCGCCCAGCGGGCCGACGGCGACATCGACCGCGACGGCGACGTGGACCTGAGCGACCTGGCTGCCCTGCTGGCGGTCTACGGCACGAACTGCCAGTAGGCGCCGCTGGCCGCCGGCTCCGGGCGCACCTGACACCCTTTGCACAAACGCCGGCTTTGCACCACACTACGACGCGGGCAGCCGGTGGTGGGGGCGCAGGGGGGGGCGTGCGGCCCGACACGTGGAGCGCTTCTGATGGAGGATCGCGGACACCTGCTCACCGAGTTGCGCAACGAGCGTTCGATGCACATCGACCGCATGACCGTTGCCCAGGCCTTCGACGTGATGAACGCCGAGGACGCCACCGTGGCCGGCGCCGTGGCCCGGGCCAAGGACGACATCTGCCGGGCGATCGAGCTGGTGGTGGCGGCCTTCGAGGCCGGCGGGCGGCTGGTTTACGTCGGCGCCGGCACCAGCGGTCGGCTGGGCGTGCTCGACGCTTCGGAGTGCCCGCCGACGTTTCTCTCGGATCCCCGCATGGTGCAGGGGGTGATCGCCGGCGGCTGGGAGGCCCTGCGCCGGGCGGTCGAGGGGGCCGAGGACTACCCCGAAGACGGCGCGGCGAAGATGGACGAAATGGACATCGGGCCGCACGACGTGGTCATGGGGATTTCCACCGGGGGCACGACGCCTTACGTTCACGGCGCGTTGCAGCGGGCCCGGCAGCGCGGCGCCAAGACCATCTTCTTCGGCTGCGTGGAGCCGCAGCACGTGCCGGATGAGGCCGACGTGTCGATCCGGGTGCTGGTCGGGCCGGAGGTCATCACCGGCAGCACGCGCCTCAAGGCCGGCACCGCCACCAAGATGGTCCTCAACATGATCACCACCATCAGCATGGTGCGCATCGGCAAGGTCTACCAGAACCTGATGGTCGACGTGAACACGCGCGCCAACCGCAAGCTGGTCGACCGCGGCACGCGCATCATCCAGACCATCACCGGACTTCAACGCGACGCCGCCCGCGAGCTGCTGGAAAGCGCCGGCGGACACGTCAAGACCGCGCTGGTGATGCACGTGCGCGGCGTGTCGCGGAAGCAGGCCGAGCAGTTGCTCGCCGATCAGCGCGGTCACCTGGCTGGTATTCTCGAAGGGGGGCAGTGATGCTGGCGGAGGCCGCGGACGGGGCGGTCAGTCTCAGCAGCCAGTTCACCTGGATCGACTGGGCGATCGTGGCCGGCTACCTGGTGCTGACCACCTGGCTGGGCACCGCGATGGCCGGCAGGCAGGCCAGCATCCGCGACTTCTTCTTGGGCGGGCGCAAACTGCCCTGGTACGCCGTCAGCGGCTCGATCATCGCCACCGAGATCAGCGCCGTCACCTTCGTGATCGTTCCGTTCATCGTCTTCAAACCCGGCGGCAACTTCACCTATCTGCAGCTCGGCGTCTTCGGCTCGCTGCTGGCGCGGCTGGTGGTGGGCCATGTGCTGGTACCGGCCTACTACCAGCGCGAGATCTACAGCCCCTATGACTACATGGGCAACCAGCTCGGGGCGGGCGTACGCTCGATGACCACGGCCCTGTTCGCCCTGGGCGGCATGCTGGCCCAGAGCGCCCGCGTCTACCTGACGGCCGAGATCCTCAACGTGGTCCTGCACGACCAGTTGCAGCAGCTCTCCGAGACCGTCGGTCTCTACCCGCTGGCGTGGTCCATCATCTTCATTGCCATCGTGGCCGTGGCCTGGACGCTGATCGGCGGCATCACCACCGTGATCTGGACCGACGCCATCCTGTTCGTGGTGTTCCTGATCGGCGCGGTGGTGGCGCTGGCCACGGCCATCTATGAACTGCCCGGCGGCTGGCGCGAGATGGTCCAGGTTGGCCTGAGCGCCTCCGAGTCGGGGCCGTGGGGCAAGTTCACCTTCTTCGACTTCAGCCTCTCGCCGCTGCGGGCCTACACCATCTGGACGGCGGTCATCGCGGCCACCTGGGGCGGCGTCGGCGCATACGGTACCGATCAGCTCATCGCCCAGCGCATGTTCTGCTGTCGCAGCCAGCGCGAGGCGCGTTGGGCGATCATCAGCAGCGCCGCCAGCCAGATCGTGACCATCATCGTCGCCCTGGTGGGTGTGGGCCTGTACGCCTACTACCACCGCGTGCCGGCCGAGCTGGCCGACCGGGCGGCCGAGGTTCTCGAGCAGGATCCGTATCCGATGCTCACCGGGCAGGCCCGCCAGCTCTACGAGGAGAAGGGCGATCGCATTTTCCCGATCTTCGTGGTGCAGGCCATTCCGGTGGGGCTCAAGGGGCTGATCATCGCCGGCGTGTTCGCGGCGGCGGTCTCGAGCCTGACCAGTATCCTGGCCGCCTTGAGCCAGACGGTGAGGTCGGCGTTCTATCTGCCGCTGCGGCGCCGGCGA
>CAZRSM010000309.1:0-4074 GCA_964602755.1 uncultured Planctomycetales bacterium | reverse complement strand
CGGCGGCAGCCTGAGCGGCGACGGCCTTTGCGGAGTGGCGTTCCATCTCGAGCCTTCGGCCGGCCTTGGTGATGCCGCGGCCGGGCGGCAACCGGTCCTGGGCTATTGTATCGCGTCCGGGAAGGCCGTCCGAGCGCAAAGTAACCCTGCCCGGGCTGCGCAACCGGTTACGGCCGGCGTCCGTGGTTTGTCCCTCCTCTGGCGTTTTCTAAGCCACGTAGCCCCGGTCAGCGACGTGTACCAAACGGCTTCTGGCCGTTGCGGCGCGCCAGGACCATCTCGGCCAGACCGATGATGTCCTCTTCCTCGACCAGGCCCAGCACGATCGATTGCTCGGTCTTGTCGAGGTCGACGAACCAGTCGATCAAACGACCCAGCAGGCACTTGATCGTCATCCCCCTCCGCCGACACACATCATCGAGGCGCGCCTTGGACTCGGGCGACAAATGCACGCTTACGATGTCTGGCTTCTGTTTCTTATCGCTCCTCGGTCGTGGCAACGCAGGCTCTCCTCAACTTGAAATGGCTATGCCTTACGTGAGCGCTCCCAATGGCTGCACGATATCGCACATCCCGCTTCGGGTCCATAGTTTCGGACCACGACATGCGCGACAATTCGGGAAACGCCCGCCCGTGCGCGCTCCCGGAACGCCCCACCGCCTGAGCGCCACCATTGACACGCCACCACCAGCCCGGTAGAAGATTCTTGCGCGGATGCTCATGCGCCCGCCACTCTATCGGACCGCGCACAACGCGCGGCTCTGGCCTGCGCCCGTAGCTCAATTGGATAGAGTAGCAGACTTCGAATCTGATGGTTGGAGGTTCGAGTCCTCCCGGGCGCGGTCCGCGCGCCAGCCCCGGCGGCTGATCGTCAGCACCGTCAGGTCGTCCAGCTCGCGACCCAATCGACGCAGCGTGTCGTAACGCTGCTCGAGATGCTCCAACGCCGGCGCGACGCCGCTCTCGCCCAGCAGCCGGTACCACGGCGTAGCCGTGATGGCCCGATCGGGACACTCGGCACACCGCCGGTAGGCCGCGGCCCCCAGCGTCAGCAGGTCCAGCCCGTCGCTGTAGACCAGCAGCGCATCCCCCCTGCCCACCTGACAGACGGCCACCTCGAAGCGCGCCGCACCGCTCAGCCCCGCCAGCGGCCCGCGCGGCGCCAGCAGTTCGCAGGATCCGTCCGCCCGCCGCAGAATCGGGTACGGCGAGCCGGCCCGCGCCACCACTGCCCGACCACTCGACAGCTCGAGCAGTCCGTAGACGGCCGAGGCGAAACCGTGGTCTTTCAGCTCGGTATCGAGCAGCTCCTGGTTGACGCGCTCGAGCACGCGCGCCGGCAACGAGTCGATATCGCCGTCGCTGGTGGTGGCGATGCGCCAGGCGCGCTTGATGTACACGGTCAGCAGGGCGGCGGAGATGCCGTGGCCCTGCACATCGGCCAGACCGAAGGCCAGGTGGTCAGCTCCGATCAGGCGCACGTCGTATACGTCGCCGGAGACGAACTCGAGCGGCCGATAGAGCACGCGCACGTCGAAGTCGCCGCAGCGTTGCAGGCGCGGCCCCAGCAGCTCGTTCTGCACGCGGGCGGCCAGCTCCAACTGGCTGCGGTACAGCTCGACGACGGCGTTCTCGGCCGGATGAGCGGCAGTGGCCGAACTGGCCCGGCGCTCGAGCACGCGCCCCACCGAGATCAGCGTTGCCAGGCGCGCCGCCAGGTCGTCCGGGTCGGTTCGCGTGCTGAACGAGACCGGCAACGACTCGTCGTCCAGATCCGCCGGCGGGGTCTCGCCCTCGGCGTGCAGCACCAGCGTGGCCCGCGGCCGGATAGCCAGTTTTCGCAGCAGGCTGACCATGTAGGGCCGCTTCGCAGCCGCCCGCGGCGCAACCACCACCACCGCGTCGGCTCGCTGTGGCAGGCCGGTGCGCAACGCATCGTGCGCACTGCCGAAGCTGGCGCTGGCACCCACGCGCCGCAGGGCTGTCTCCAGACCGGCCGGCAGCGGTTGATCGTCGACGATGACCTGCACGTGCGCCATGGCGATACCTCGCACTCCCAAGGCGGGCCGTGGTGACCCGCTATCCGCATCGGTCCGCGGCGCGGCCGGCTTTGGCACGCCACAAACGCTCACGGCCGCCCGATAACCCGTCACGCGCAGGCGGCGCAAGCGAGACGCCGAGCCGCACCCGCGCGGCTCGGCGTCGGCGCTTCCCGGCTCAGCTCGTCAGCAAATCAGAACTTCCAGCCCTGGCGGTACTCTTTGGTGAGGTACTGCTCGGCTTCGGGCAGGTTCTTGATCTTCATGTTCTCGCCGTTCCATTCCAGGCGGCGGCCCACCCGCAGAGCCACGTTGCCGAGCAGGATCGTTTCGGACATCGGGCCGGCGTAGAAGAAGTTGCTCTTGGGATAGTCGATGGGCTTCTCGCCGCGGCAGGCCATCACCCACTCCTTGACGTGGCCGGGCGAGCGTTCGAGCATCTTCGGCGGCTTGCCGATCTCCTTCATCTTGGCCTCGGGGATGATGCGCGGGCTGTTGCCGTAGCTGCCGCCCACCAGCAGTGAGGCCTTGGTGCCGACGAAGATGTTGCCGCCGCCGCGCGGGATGCGCCGCCCCAGCTCGAGGTGTTCGGGCAGGCGCGGGAAGAGGCCGCCGTCGTACCAGTAAGCGGTGAAGGCCTTGCGCCGGCCGCGGCGCGGGAACTCCCACTTGACCACGCTGGCCTTGGGGAAGGTCTCGTCGTTGAAAGCGCTGTAGGTCAGCGGCTCGACGGCGCTGGGATATCCGGGATCGAGCGCCCAGAACAGGCCGTCCATGAGGTGACAGGCCATGTCGCCCAGTGCGCCGCAGCCGAAGTCCCACCAGCCGCGCCACTTGAAGGGGTGATAGACACCCTTCTTGTAGGGCCGCTCGGGAGCCGGCCCCAGCCAGACGTCCCAGTCGAGATTCGAGGGCACCTGGTCTTCGCCCTCGGGGCGGTTGATGGCCTGGGGCCAGATGGGCCGATCGGTCCAGGTGTGCACCTCGACGATATCGCCCAGCGCCCCGCTGTGGATCCACTCGTAGACCAGGCGCCAGCCCTCACCGGCGTGGCCCTGGTTGCCCATCTGGGTGGCCACCTTGTAGCGGCTGGCGGCCTGCGTGAGCTGGCGGGCCTCCCACACCGTGTGCGTCAGCGGCTTTTGCGTATAAACGTGCTTGCCGAGCTGCATGGCGATCATGGTCGCCGGGTAGTGATGGTGGTCGGGCACGCCGATCATCACCGCGTCGATGTTCTTGTGCTCCTTGTCGAACATGCGGCGGTAGTCGCGATAGCGCCTGGCCTTGGGGTACAGATCGGCGGCGGGTTTCCAGTGCGTGCTGTCCACGTCGCAGAAGCAGGGACAGACGATGTCGAGGTCTCTGGTGTGCTCGAGATGGAAGCCGCCGATGCCCCCGGTGCCGATGAAGGCGATGCGCAGCTTTTCGCCGGGCAGCTTGGCCAGAAAAGAGCGGGGCTTGGGGCGCACCTGGACGCGGCCGCGGGCACAACCGCCGGCCAGGGCCACACCGGCCGCCGCGGTGGCGGCGGTCTTGAGGAAAGCCCGGCGGGTAGTGAGTTGATGTTGATCGGAGTGGTTCATCGGTCTTTCTCGCTGATGCAACTGAATCGGGTGATTACGATTATCTACCGCAGCCGGGCAGCCTAAAGCTCAAGTTTGCGGATTTCCTCAGTCAGCAGCGGCACGACCTTGAACAGGTCGTCGACGATCCCGTAATCGGCCACGTTGAAAATGGGCGCTTCCGGGTCGGTGTTGATGGCGACGATGGTCTTGCTGCCACGCATCCCGGCCAGGTGCTGGATCGCCCCGCTGATGCCGCAGGCGATGTAAAGCCTGGGCGTCACGGTCTTGCCCGTCAAGCCGACCTGCCGGCTGTGCGGCTGATAGCCGGCGTCGCAAGCCGCACGCGAGGCCCCCACCGCGGCGTCGAGCTCCCTGGCCAGCTCGTAGAGGATCTTGAAGTTCTCCTCGCTCTTGAGAGCCCGCCCGCCGGAGACGATGATGTCGGCTTCGGTCACGTCCTTGACGTCGCC
>CAZRSM010000308.1:0-2409 GCA_964602755.1 uncultured Planctomycetales bacterium | reverse complement strand
GTCCCCCCTGGAAGGGGGGACGGTCGCGCCGGGCGCTCACCGCATTCGCGGCAGGCAATGCCCACGCTACGGTTCTTGGCGCCTTGGGGGTTTCCTTGGCGCCTTGGCGTTTCCTTGGCGCCCTTGGCGGTTTCTTGGCGTTCTTGGCGCCCTTGGCGGTTTCTTGGCGTTCTTGGCGCCCTTGGCGGTTTCTTGGCGTCCTTGGCGGTTTCTTGGCGTCCTTGGCGGTTTCTTGGCGTCTTCTTGGCGGTTTCGAGCGGCGCGGCTATTTCAGCTCGACGTTCCAGTAGGCGAAATCGAGGAACTGCTTCCAGCTCGCGTAACGCGAGTCACTGAGCTTGATGGTGATCACCGGCGAGCAGCGCGGACGCTGGGGGCGGGCGATCAGACGCATGTGGGCCTGCTCGGGCGTGCGGCCGCCTTTGCGGACGTTGCAGCGTGTGCAGGCGCAGACCACGTTTTCCCACGTGGTGCGGCCGCCTTGCGAACGCGGCACCACGTGGTCGATGCTCAGCTCGGAGGTGGGGAAGCGCTTGCCGCAATACTGACAGCGGTTGCGGTCGCGCGCGAACAGATTGCGCCGGTTGAGCTTGACCCGCGATTTGGGCAGCCGGTCGTAGGTCAGCAGACGCACGATGCGCGGCACGGCGATCTGGAACCGCACCGTACGGATCCAGTCGTGGGCGTGCGGCTCGAAAGCGGCCCGGGCCGCGCTGACCTCCACCCAGTCGTTGAAATCGTAGGAGAGGTACTGCCCGTTCTCGACCGAGACCACCTCGGCCAGATCGCGGTAGACCAGCGTCAGGGCGCGCTTGGCACTGATGATGCGCAACGCCATGTACAGGCGGTTGAGCAACAGCACGCTGGACGACAATGCCGGGCTGTCGGCGCTCATGCGGCACGCTGGATTCGGGGGTAGCACAACGCTTCCTCGTCCGGCGTCTGCCCGGAAAAAAGCCAGCCCACGCAGCCGGCGATCGGCCACTTCCGCCGCCAGCCATGGGATCGCTTCGGGCGACGCTATCATATCATAGCCGCAGTAAGGGGCGGGCATCCATCATTCTTTTGTGGTATTGTGTCGTAATCTTCGCCGGGACACCATATCTTGCGTGCCTTGGCGGCGGCGGCGCGAGCGACAGTGGCGCGCGAGCGTTTATCGGGTTCTGGTCGGCTGAGGCTGAAGCGTCATGCGCGAACGAGCGATCGAACAGTTCGAGTCGGTTTTCGAGCAGGCCTACGTGCCGGTGCTGGACATCCGGGAGATCGAGCTGCGCCGCATAACGCTGGTGGTCAAAGGCACCGTGCTGGACAAAAGTGTGGCGGCCCTGGCCGGCTATCTCAAGGGGCGTTTCGGGGCCAGCGTGCGGGTCCACTGGCCCGCGCGGGCCGACCGCGGTCGCGTAGGGGCGCTTTGCAGCGACCACGGCTTCGAGGTGGCGCCCGAGCCGTTCGAGTCGACCGCGGCGCTGGTAGGGCAGGTCGCGCTGACCAGAAGCCAGCTCGTGATCCTGCCCGAGCCGGCCGAGGAGGACGCCCGCGTGCTGGACGTCGACGCGCTGGTCTCGGGCACCCGGCCGCCGGTGTGCTTCGTCCGCCAGCCGATAGACGACCCCCGGGCGGTGTTGACCAACATTCTGCACAGCGTCAGCGGCAACTTCCGGCAGACGCAGAACTTCGCGTATTCGTTCACGCTGGTCGAGGACGACGGGCGGTTATTGTTGCTGCACGTGATCGACCGCGACGACCTGGCCGACGTGCGGCAGGCCCTGCGCAGCACCGCCGAACTGGCCCGCCCGGACGAGCGTGAGATTCTGGAGAACCTGGCCCGCAGCGGCGAGCGCTACCTCAAGGGCGTGGTGGCCGCCAGCCGCGAGAAGCCCTACGACGTGAGCTACCAGTTGCGGATCGGCAGCATCGTCCCGGTGGTCCGCCGCGAGCTGCAACAGGGCGGCTACGGCCTGCTGGTGGTGGGCCAGCACAAGGAGGGTTACAGCCACATCACCGCCGAGGATTACCAGTTGATGCGCACCGTGCGGGACGTGCCGGTGCTGGCGCTGTGAGCGGGCCGGCGGCGCGGCTGGCGGCGAACGGCGCGCGTGCCGCGGAACTCCCCTCCCTTGTAGGGAGGGGCGCGGGGGAGGGTCGAGGCGACGAATGCAGAATGAAGGCATAAATGGCTGCGATGTGAAAGCCGCGCGGCTGTCCGCAGGTGTCTTGTGTTCGCCGGCTTCGACCCCCCTGTGGTCCCCCCTGGAAGGGGGGACGGTCGGCGCGCGGCGCCTCGGCGTGATCGTGGTGGGAATCGCCCACCCCACGTCTTGGCGTTTTCTTGGCGTCTTGGCGGCCTCTTGGCGTCTTGGCGGCCTCTTGGCGTCTTGGCGGTCCCTTGGCGTCCTTGGCGGTTTCCTT
>CAZRSM010000307.1:0-8052 GCA_964602755.1 uncultured Planctomycetales bacterium | reverse complement strand
GAAAACGACAGCGGTTTGCGATTACACTCTGTCACGGCTGGTCTCCTTGTCCCTGCTCTGCGTGATGTTCATAACCACACAGAATACAAAGACTTGGAGGCCAGCGCCACTTCTTCAACGGATGACCCGGTGAAATATCCGGGCCCAGGGAACCTCGACGGGCCGGGAAGCGGGTCGAGAAGTCGGCGCCGGCCGGCTGGTCGGACCCGGCGGAGTGTCGTCTTCTTCGTCGTCGTCCGAACCGCCGCCGACGTAGCCGATCTGTTCCAACCGTCGCAGCACGCCGCTGTCGCGCAAGTGTCCGGGCCGGGCGGCCCGCTCCGGCCGCGGCCGCAGCTCGCCCAGCATGGCGGCGAGCCGCTGCTTCAAGCGCCCCAGCAGCTCGGGCCGCGCGCGGCTCAGGTCGTGCTGCTCGCCCGGATCGGCCGCCAGGTCGTACAGCTCGACGCGGCCGTCGCTGCCGGCGATCAGCTTGAGTGAGCCGCTGTAGAAGGCCCGCAGGCTGCGGCGCCACGGGGTGGGGTCGAAGTCGGGATACTGCTGGCGCACGATGCGAAACGCGCCGTACATCGGCTCGGGACACTCACCCAGCCGGTCGCGCTGCGCCCGCGGCGCCAGCAGACTCACCGCCGACGAGCGCACCGCCGGCTCCACCCCGGCCAGCTCGAGCACCGTGGGATAGATATCGACGTTGCACACCGGCTCGCTGCGGCGGCGGGGTTCGAGCCGCTCGGGATACCAGATCACCAGCGGCACGTGCATCAGCGGCTCGTAGACCGAGAACTGGTGATCGAGCAGGTGGTGCTCACCCAGATGCTCGCCGTGATCGGCCACCAGAATGACTGCCGTGTTTTCCAGCCGGCCGGCGCTGCCCAGCGCATTGAGCAGGTCGCCGAAGAGATCGTCCAGCTCGGCCAGGCAGGCGTCGTAGCGCGCCTGCGTCAGCTCCAGCTCGCCCGGCCGGGCCGCGCGCAAGCCGAAGACATACGACCACAGGTCGACGAAGCTGCGCGGCGGCTGGTAAGAAGCCCGCAGTTGCTCGGGCGTCATCAGGCGCTCGCGGTAGCTGCGCGAGGGGGTCAGCGGCCGGTGGGCCTCCATGTAATTGATGAACACGAAGAACGGACGCTCGGCCGGCTGGGCCGAGAGCCAGTCGAGTACGCCGCGCTGGGCCAGCGTGCCGGCGGCCTTGATCTTCCATTGCAGCTTCTTGAGATCGGTGCCGCTCATCCTGGCCATCATCTCGTCGATGTTGCCCCGGCCGAAGCGTTTTTCGAGCGTGATACGCAGGGCCTGCTGGGCGTACTTGTCGCTCCAGGGATGCTCGACCACCTCGAAGCCCTGCATCAGGCGCGTCTCGCGGCACAGGTGCGGGTTCTCGGAGAAAGCGTAGGTGGCATAGCCGGCCTGGCGCAGCGACTCGGCCAGCGTCACGAACTTGTCGGCCAGCAGCGGCCGCTCGTTGCTCACGCCATGCTCGCTGGGCAGCAGTCCGGTGAACATGCTGGCGTGCGCGGGAACCGTGGTGCTGCCGGCGGCAACGCAGTTCTCGAACACCACCGCATGGCGCGCCAGCTTGTCGAGCCGTGGCGTCGTGGGCCGCTGGTAGCCATAGAGGCTCAGGCGGTCGGCCCGCACGGTGTCCCAGACCACCAGCAGGATGTTGGGTCGCCGGCGCTGCGGGCCCGCCGCCGAACCCGACTCGGCCGTCTGGCCCCCGCAGCCGCCGGTGCCTGCCGCCAGAGTCAGGACCAGGATCACGCACAAGCTTCTGTTCATGCCGGCTCCCTTCGCACTCGACCCGATCTACAGCACGCCGGTGTCGGTCATCGGCAGCAGGCGCAGCTCGACGATCACCGGGAAGTGATCCGACGGCCAGCGGCCCTGCACCTGCCGGTTGATTATCTCCGCCCGCACCGCCTCGAAGCGGCGCGAAAACAGAATCCAGTCTATCCGCGGCCCGCAGCGCCGCCCGGCAAAACCGTTGAACGTCCCGGCTCCGTCCTCGGGCAGTTCCAGCGCCTGCCAGGCGTCGTGCAGCGCCGCCAGGTTGCCGGTCTCAGCGGTGAGCACCTCGTGCGGCGGCGAGCCGGGGGGGCAGTTGAAATCGCCGGTCACGATGATCGGCTTGCCGCCCAGCGAGTCGGTAAGTTTGCGCAGCAGCCGGGCCGACTCGAGCCGGGCCCGCGGCCCGCGGTGGTCGAAGTGCGTGTTGATGACCCAGATGGTCAGAAGCGGGTTGCGCCTGAAACGCAGGGCCGTCCACGTCGCCATGCGCGGGCAGGCGGCGTCCCAGCCCTTCATTCCCGGCCGATCGGGTTGTTCACAGAGCCACAGGTGCCCATAGTCGACCAGCTCCAGCCGCTTACGGTCGTACATGATGGGCACCATCTCGCCGCGCCGCCGACCGTCGTCGCGACCGGCGCCGACCAGGCCGTAGCGCGGCAGGGCGGCGCGCAGCTCGTCGGCCTGGAAGGCCAGCACTTCCTGCAGGCCGATCACGTCGGGCCGCGCAGCGCGGATCAGCTCGAAGACCGCCGCGCGGCGCAGCTCCCAGCGATTGGGGCCGTCGGCGGCGGTGCCGTAGCGGACGTTGAAGCTCATCACGCGCACCGGCTCGGGCAGCTTGCAACCGCCCAGCGCCAGCAGGCCCAGCAGCAATCCCAGCAGTCTCACAATCGCGCTCCCGCGGCCACCAGATCGCCCGGCCCGCTCTTGTGACGCCCCGGCGGCCAGGCCCGCCGGGGATCGTACCACCGATCGAGCACGGCGTAGAAATCGGCCGCATTGCGCGTCTGGATGAAGGCGTCGCGCACCTGTTGTTCGTGCGGGTGCAGCTCGCTGTACTTGATGCCGAACTTGCGCATCAGCCGCGCCGCCAGCTTCTCGCCATAGTGGGCGACCGCCAGCTCGAAGTGTTCGCGGATCACGCGGCCCTGCTCGGCCACGCCGGGCGGTTCGGGCAGCGGCCGGCCCGCCAGCACGGCCTTCGTCTGCGAGAAGATCCAGGGATTGCCGATGCAGCCGCGCGCCACGCTGGCCCCGTCGACGCCGGTTTCGGCGAGCATGCGCTGTATGTCCGCCGGCGTGAACAGATCGCCGCTGCCCAGCACCACGCGCGCGCCCGCGTGCCGCTTGACGCGCCGCAGGAACGCCCAGTCGGCCGGGCCGACGTAACGCTGCCGTACCGTGCGGCCGTGCACGGTCACCGCCGCGACGCCCAGCTCGAAGGCCCCGTCGAGGATCGCAAAGAAGTTGCGCTCGCTCTCGGCCGAGTCGTCGAAACCCCGCCGCAGCTTGACCGTCACCGGCACGCGCCCCCCCACCGCCGAGACAACCGCCCGCACGATCGCCAGCGCCTGTTGCGGCTGCGACAGCAGGTAGCCTCCACGACAGCGCCCCAGCACCTTGCGCACCGGGCAGCCGAAGTTGATGTCGATCACGTCGAAGCCGGCCTGCACCATCTGATCGGCGGCGGCCGCGAACTGCTGCGGCTCACTGCCCATCAGTTGCCCGCCGATGGGGTGGTCCTCGGGCGCGACGCTCAGGATGCGCCGCCGCAACTTGCCCGATTGCACCACCAGCTTGTCGAGCACCACCTCGTGCAGCGCATAGGGTGCCCCGTGCCGCCGGGCGATCAGCCGCATGGGCGCATCGCTGTAACCCGACAGGGCCGCCTGCACGACCGGGAAATCCAGCTCTACGGGACCGATCTTCAACATCGCCGCCGGATTATACTCCCCGCATTGCCGCGCACGACCCGGACTTCCCGGGCCGCGCGTGGTCGCCAGACGGTCAGACTGCTGCCACGAGGGAACTCCAATGCCTGTTGCGCCAGATCGCGTTCACCTCATCGCGCACGCCAACCCGGCCGCCAAAGACATCGCGCGCCTCGGCCTGGCCGGCCCGGCCGAGTATCTCGCCTTCATCAGACAACACACCCCTGCGCCGCTGCGCATCACCTGCAACCGCCGTCTGCTTGGGGCCGCCGAAGACCAGCTCCACGGCGGCCGGCGCGACGACCGGGCCCGTATCCGCGATCTGCAGCAGGCCCTCGACGACCCGCGCACCCGGGCGATCGTCGCCCTGGCCGGCGGCGCCTACTTCGTGCGCCTGCTGCCGCACATCGACCTGCGACCGCTGGCCCGTCGACGCCGGCCGATCCTGGTCACCGGCTTCAGCGAAATGACCCCGCTGGTCGGCCTGGTGGCCAGCTACGCCTGCGGCGTCGGCGTCTACTGGCTGTGTCCCAACTACCTGGCGTGGAAGATCAGACCCCGCCGCAAAGCCCTGGCGGCCTTTGGCGATTTCTGGCGCAATCTGCCGGCCCTGATCGAGCAGCGACCCTTCGAGTCGAACTACCTGCCCGGCGGGCCGATCACCGCCGACATCCTGGCCGGCAAGCCCACCGGCGGTCGGCTGCGCATCGCCGGCGGCTGCCTCAGCCTGCTGGCGGCGGTCGCCACCGCACCATGGGCGCGACGTCTGGTCCCCAAAGGCCACTGGCTGCTGATCGAGGACATCAACGAACCGGCTTACCGCATCGACCGCCTGCTGGCCACGCTCAAACTCGCCGGCTGGTTCGAACACTGCGCCGGCGTGCTCATCGGCGGCTTCTACCACCAGCGCCAGGACCTGCGGTCGGCGGTCTTCGAGCTGTTGCGCTATCACCTGCCGTCGCGGCGTATACCCATAATGACCACCACACTGGTCGGCCACACGTGGCCGATCGTGCCGGTCCCGTTGAATATGAGCCTGCCGATCGAGGTTTCGGGCCGCCGGGCCGTCATTCACACGCCCTGGGCCGCGTCGCGGACCGTATAATCGCCCCCATGGATCTCCAGACCGTCCTGGCCGCCGTCAGTCGCTCGAACCAGCGATATGCCGAGCTGACCGCCGACTGCACCACGCTGGCCTGCGGCTGTGCGTATACCAATCGCGCGCTGCCGAACCTGCCCGAGTGCAACTTCATCGGCGACGTGCTGCTTTCCGACGAGGTGGACGACCCCCTGGCGCTGGTGGGCGAGTTCTTTACCGCCCGCGGGCTGAACTGCCACCAGTGGCGCCCCGCCACAATCCAGCCGGTCGAACCGCTGGCCAGGCTCATCGAGCCGCACGGATATCGGCGGCGCGAGCACCTGGTGCTGGCCTTCCCGCCGGTGGCCTTGAGGCCGCTCGAGCTGCCCGACGACCTGCGCGTCATCGCCGCCCGCGCCATGCGCCGGGCCCACGCGGCCCTCATCCGAGCCTGGGCCAGCGAGCGCGGCGCAGCCCCCGACGAGCTGCTCGGCCGCTACGCGCGGCTGCTCGACGAACCGCAATACGATGCCTTCGTCGCCCTGCGGCGCGGTGAGCCGGCGGGCACGGCGGCGGTCTTCCAGGTGGGTCCCATCGGCCGTATCTGCGACCTCTACGTACCGCCCGCCTGGCGCCGCACCGGCACAGGCCGGCTGCTGGTGCACTACCTGCTCCAGACGGCGCGGCGCTGGTCGCTCGACCCTGTCTGTGTCGAACTGACAGCCGATAACCTGCCGGCGCGCGGATTGCTCGAGCAGGCGGGTTTCGAGGTTGCCGGTACAATCAGCACGTTCGTGCACGAGGATGTCGCCGAGGTGGTGCCGTGAGCGTGGCCGCAGAACCGACCTTCGAACCGATCATCGGACTGGAGATCCACGTCCAGCTCGCCACGCGCACCAAGCTGTGGTGCGCCTGTCCGGTCGAATTCGCCGCCGAGCCGAATACGCACGTGTGCCCGGTCTGCCTGGGGCTGCCCGGGGCGTTGCCGGTGCTCAATCGCCGGGCGATCGAATACGCCATGCTCACCGGCCTGGCGCTCAACTGCCGGATCGCCGCCACCACGCGCTGGGACCGCAAGAGTTACTATTACCCCGATCTGCCCAAGAACTACCAGATATCGCAATACGATCAGCCACTGTGCAGCGCCGGCTACATGGAGCTGAAGACCGACTCCCGCATCGTCAAGGTCCGCATCCGCCGCGCCCACCTCGAAGAAGACGCCGGCAAGAACGTGCACGATCTGGGCGACTGCACGGCGGTCGATCTCAACCGGGCCGGCACGCCGCTGCTCGAGATCGTCACCGAGCCGGACTTCTGCTGCTCGGCGGCGGTACGCCAGTTCGCGGTCGAGCTGCAGCGCCTGGTGCGCTACCTGGGGGTGAGCGAAGCCAACATGCAAAAAGGGCAGATGCGCTTCGAGCCGAATATCAATCTGCGGGTCCGCGCCGGCGATCAGACCTTCTACACGCCGATCGTGGAAGTCAAGAACCTCAACTCGTTCCATTCGCTGGTGCGGGCCATCGACTATGAGATCGAACGTCAGCGGCAGCAGTGGCTCTCCGACGGCATCTGCGCAAGGGCCGGCAACAAGTCCAACCGCGGCTGGGACGACGTGCGCGAAATCACCGTCCCCCAACGGGAAAAGGAAGAGGCTCAGGACTACCGCTATTTCCCCGACCCCGACCTGGTGCCACTGAACACCGATCCCGAGGTCGTGCGCCAACGCCGGGCCGCCCTGCCCGAGCTGCCCATCCCCCGCACCGAGCGCTTCATCAGCGAGTACAAGCTGCCCCCCCGCGATGCCCCGGCCCTGGTCGACTGCCGCATGACCGCCGACCTGCTGGATACCGCGGCCGAGGCCGGCGGCGACAAGGTGGTCCTGGGCAAGCATTTCCTGAGCTTCTGGGCGCGCTTCGCCAACGAGCGGCAGACCACCATCGCCGGCCTGGGGCTGCCCGCGCGGCGCATGGCCCAGCTCGCCAACCTGGTGCGCGACGGCAAGATCAACGCCACCGCGGCCCAGCAGATCGCCGAGGCGATGGTGCGGCGGGTGGATCGGCTGCTCGAGGACCGGGCCGCCGGCCCGCGGCCCGCGCCGGGACACTGCAACACGCTGCGCGAGCCGGTCGATTCGCCCGATCTCGACCCGGCCCGGCTGGCCGAACAGCTCGGTCTGCTGCAAAGCAGCGACGAATCCGAGATCGCCGCCTGGGTCGCCCAGGCCTTCGACCAGAACCCGCAGGCCGTCAGGGATGCCCTCGAGAACCCCAAGAAGCTCAAGGCCGCCCGCGGCTTTCTCACCGGGCAGGTCATGAAGCTCTCCGGCGGCAAGGCTGATCCGCGCGTCGTCGGCCGGCTGATCGAGCAACGCCTCGACGAGCTGCGCTGACCCGCGCCGACGCCGCGTCTGGCGCGCCATGGGCCGGCGCACGCTGCCGGTGGGCGAAATACGGTCGATCCGACGGCCGGTTGCATCCTGCCGGCAGGCAGTGCCCACCCTACGCATTCTGCTGCGGGCCCGTGCCGGCGCCGTCTGGTTTGTCAATCGTCGGACAGAAAGCTAAAATGCCTCGGCACCGGACGGTCGCGGACCGCGGTACGGAGAGGTGTCCGAGCGGCTTAAGGAGCCGGTTTCGAAAACCGGTGTACGCATTTTCGCGTACCGGGGGTTCGAATCCCCCCCTCTCCGCTTTTCTTATGCGCCCACCGCGAGCAGGCCGTGGCGTGCCCGCGGTGCCGGCGGACCAGAGCCGCCCGCCCCACCCGACCACCGGGACACTCCGCACCTCGGCAAGGCGGCTATCATCAAACAGGAAATGCGGCAACCCGCCCGGTGTGTGCCGAATGCCAGGTGATCCCCGGTCACCCACACCCTCCCTCCTCTTCGGCCCGACGGCATTGGCACACGCTGGGCTTGCTTTTCGGGCCCTACACTTCCGATAACGTGACAAGCACACACCGACCTACTAGCCCGGATATTTCATCAGGCTTCGGGTTGTTCTGTTTTTCGGGTGTCTGGGCTCGCGGCGTGTACCTGAGCGGGCGTGTGGTGCTGGTCGGCGCAGAAGGCCCCCTTTCCCCCACACGGCATCCGGGTTGTCAGGGGGTCAGCTTGGGGCGGGACGGGCCGCGGGGCCGGCGCGGGAACAGCCGGTCGCGGCGGCCGCCGACACCAGAGAGGCGGCGATGCGGCGGAAGAGATTCCGCCACGGACAAGCGCTCGATAAGTGCAGCACCACGCGCCGCACGCTGATC
>CAZRSM010000306.1:0-1850 GCA_964602755.1 uncultured Planctomycetales bacterium | reverse complement strand
GCCGGCCACCAGGCCTGGATGGGGGGCGGCCGCCGGCGCCGGGGGGGGCGGCGCGGCAAGGGTGGCCGGGGGGGGGGGCGGGGGAGCAGGCTTCTCGACGCGCGGGATCGGCCGCGGTGCCGGCGGTGGTGTCGGCGGAATGGCGGTCCGCGTGGGCATCGGCTCGGGGCGCGTGGGCATGGGTTGCGGCCGCGTGGGCATCGGCTCGGGGCGCGTGGGCTGGGGGACCTTGGCGGTGTGGCGTTGCGACTCGGGCGCACCACGGCCGGGGCCGCTGCGCTGGCGTCGTCGCTGTTCGCGTTTCTTCTGCTGGTCGCGGTTGGCCAGCGAACCGATGATGGTGCTGATCAGCACGACGGCTATGGCGATCAATTGGCCGTAATCCGCCTCGGCCAGGACGATGGGCATGGCTGCTCTCCGTTTGCCGGACCGCCGGCCATTCTACCATCTTTGGTGCGGTTACGATCGGCCGGCATTGGGGTTATCTTGTTGGCCTGCGAAACCTGCTTGCAAAAAAGGAACGATCAACCGTGACCAGGCGAGAATGGGTCAGTCTCAACGGCGAACTGATGCCCGCCGAGCGTGCCCAGGTGAGCGTGTTCGACTCGGGGCTGATGCAGGGGGTGGGGCTGTTCGAGACCATGCGGGCCTACGACGGGCAGGTGTTTCGGCTCGACCGGCACCTGGCGCGGCTGATCAACTCGGCCCGGGCGCTGGGCTGGGCGGTGATTCCCGATGAGGACGAGCTGCGCGACAACGTCGAGCAGGTGGTGGGCGCCACCGAGCACGAAGACGCCCGCGTGCGGCTGACCGTCACCACCGGCTCGCTGCGCATCACCGACAGCGAGCAGCCCGAGCTGACGATCATCGCCACCGCCTCGGCCGGGGCGCGCTACCCCGACGAGTGCTACAAGAAGGGCGTGACGGTGCTGTTCTCGCCCTATCGCCAGGCCAGCGGCGACCCCACCGCTGGGCACAAGACGGTCAGCTACTTCGGGCGTCTGGCGGCCTTGAGAGCGGCCCACCAGGCCGCGGCCTTCGAGGCCTTGTGGTTCACCTACGAGGGCTACCTGGCCGAAGGCTCGATCAGCAACGTGTTCATCGTAAGAAACGGGGTGCTGCTGACGCCGCCGCTGGAGACGCCCGTGCTGCCGGGCATCACCCGGGCCACGGTGATCGAACTGGCCGGCCAGGAGGGCATCGAGCTGCGCGAGGAGCCCATCAGCGGCGAAGACCTGCTGGCCGCCGACGAGGTGTTCCTGACCAACAGCCTGATGGAAATCGTGCCGGTGGTGCGCGTGGGCCGCCGGCAGATCGCCAACGAGAAGCCCGGCGAGCTGACCGGCAAGCTGCTGGCGGCCTACGGCCGGCTGATCGATGCGGAGTGCGGAGAACATGACTAGTGCTCACGCGACGCCGTGCGTCGGCGAGCTGTACGCGGCTCTCGACCGCCTGGCCCCCTTCCAGTACGCCGCCGAGTGGGACAACGTGGGTCTGCTGGCCGGTCGGCCGCAGTGGCCGGCGCGGCGTGTGCTGATCGCGTTGGACCTGACCGACGCCGTGGCGCGCGAGGCGCTGCGGCGCAAGTGTGATGCGCTGGTGCTCTACCATCCGCCGGTCTTCGCGGCCGTCAAACGCATCACCCACCAGACGCCCGGCCCGACCGCGCTGCTGCCCGACCTGCTGGCCGCCCGCGTGGCGCTGCTGGCCGTGCACACCGCCCTGGACGCGGCGGTCGGCGGCACCAACGACCTGCTGCTGGATATCTTCGAGCCGGTCGAGCGCTGGCCGCTTATCGACGCGCGCCAGGCGGGCCGCAGCTACAAGCTGGTGGTCTTCGTGCCGGCCGG
>CAZRSM010000305.1:0-3234 GCA_964602755.1 uncultured Planctomycetales bacterium | reverse complement strand
CGCCGGCAGCAGCCCGCCGTCGGTGCCGATCACGATCATCGGTGTACCATCGCTGAAGGCCAGCTTGTAGATCCGCGAGGCCGAACCGTTGAGCAGCCGCAGGCGATAAATGCGCGTCTCCAGCGAAAGCGAGAAGTCGGGCTGCCCGTTGATCAGTATCTGATCACCCAGGAAGCCTTCCATCATGTTGCTCAAGTACGTGAACTGATTGTTGGCATCGAAGCTGCGATCCTGGATGCACAGCGGGATGTCGTACGCCCCGCGCGGCAGCGGCAGCGACTGCTCCTCCTCGTCGGTCACGATGAAGAAGCCCGCCAGCCCCATGTTCGCCTGGTGCCCGGTGCGCCCGTGCGGGTGCGGGTGATACCAGTAGGTCCCCGCCCGGTTGGTGACCGTGAAATCGTAGTCCCGGTACTGCCCCGGACCGAAAACGAACCGCGGATGCCCGTCGGCCGCCTCCGGCACGTCCAGCCCGTGCCAGTGCGTGATGTGATCCTCGGTGATCTCGTTGCGCAAACGAATTCGCATCGGCTGCCCCGTGCGCACCTTGATGATCGGGCCCAGATACGAGTTGGGCACCGGCGTCAACGTCCCCGGCGGTCCTTTGAGCAACTGGGCGCGATATGACCACACGCTGGTAGGCGCGCCCGGTAGAATCTGTTGCTGCCCCTGCGTGGCCACCAGCTCCATGACCACCGGACTGCGCCCGGCCGGCATCCGCCGCACCAGGCCGGCCACCTGCTGGGCCTCGGCCAGACGCGACCCCAACCAGCCGGCGGCCGCAGCCGCTCCCACCTGGGCAATGAACTCTCTCCGCGTTTGCATGATCGACTGTCTCCCGCTGGACCTCAGTGGTCCGCCGGCAGGCCCCTCGGCTCACTGCCACGGCCACCGAGACGTGCCGTCTCGCGTGTCTTCGACCCTGTTGCGTTGGAATGCGGGCCCGAACGTTACGTGTGGTCCATTCTAGACAAACGCACGCCCCGCGGCCAAGAGAATATGCACTTGGCCCGCTTTGTCCCTTATCGGAACACGCTTCGCCGACCTGCTAGCGCCAGCCCGCAGTGCCGCTGGCCGGTCGCTGCGGCCGCTGGAAACGCACGTTGATCTGATTGATGTGGCGCGGATCGAGCACGCCGTCGCGCAGATAACGCAGCGTGTGGTACACCCCCATATCGACCAGGTGCGGCCGGGTGAGCGTGCGGTGCGGCCGCACGGCGACCACCTCGTGCGAAAAACCGGTCAGCGTCAGGCTCACCACCGAATCGTCGAAATGATACTGCTGCGTCTGCCGCACGTAGGCCAGCGTGTACAGCCGACCGCCCAGCCGCCCGCGGATCCAGCCTCCTTCCGGCCGCTCGGCCAGCACGAAAGCATCCGGGACCCCTGGCGGCTCACCGTTCGGCGGCGCGACCAGGAATCCGTCGCGGTCGACGGCCCGCTCGAAATCGGCGCTGTCGCAGAAGAAGTTGGGCTTGATGCGATAGGGGGCGCCCTGCTGCGGACAAAACGTGTCACAGTTGCCGCACTGGTTGCAGAAATCCACCAGACACGCGTACTGCCAGCTCCGCTCGAGCGCAAAGCGGCGACTCTGCTCGCCGCGGGTCCACGTGCCGTCCGGCGCGACCAGCACGTCGCGGTACTCGAACGACACCTGCGGCGCGGGATAGACGAAGTTGGCCGCGTTCGGACAGACCGAGATGCACTTGGTGCAACTGACGCAGTCGAACAGCGCCAGTTGCGACTCGACCCGCGGCGGGGTGCGCCGATTGGCCGCCGCCCTGTAACGCGGGTCGCGGCGGGCCGCCTCGGCCGCGATCGCGGTGTTGAGCAGCGCCGCCTCGGCCACTGTCGCCGCGCGGTCGGTGCCGTGGCCGGCGCGCTGCGCGGCCTGCCCCGCCTGCTCGTGATGGTTGAGGATCAGCTCGTCGATGTCGGCCGCCCCCAGCTCGCGCATGCGTTTCTCGAGCGCCTGCAGATACCAGCCCATCCGGCCGTAGCCGCCCGGCCGCAGCAGGTCGGTGCAGATGCTGACCGGCACGAACCCGCAGGCCACCGCGTCGACCACGTTGTAGCGGTCGATGCCGGCCGAGAACGAAATCGGCACGTCGGCCCCCACCCGGGCGCGGAACTCCTCTGCCAGCGTCATCGTCACCACGTGCAGCGGCTGCCCCGAGAGGTACATCACCCGGTTCTCCGCCCCGAAGACCGAGCGGAAGTTGCGTACCTCCAGCGTGTTGGCCAGCTTGCACCCCAGCGAGCGCCCGTGCTGCGCCGCCAGCCGCCGCAGGCGCCCGACCATCTGCACCGCCTCGTCGAGGCCCAGCTCCGCCGACTGCTGGTCGGGCAATTGCAGCTCGTCGTATCCCAGCACCTCGTGCAGCAGGTGCTCGATCCGCTCGCGTCCGAGCAGTGTGGGATTGAGCTTGACCACCACGTCCAGATCGTGCTGCACGATGAGATGCTCGCAGATGCGCTCGATCTCCTCGGGCGGACAGCCGTGGAAGGTCGAAAGCGTGACGCTGCTGGCCACCGTGGCGGGAAAGTGTACGTCGCGCGCGGCGGCAAACTCCCGCGGTATCCGTCCGCGCAGCCGGTCGATGATCGGCTGGGCGTGCCGCAGCATATCGATGAAGCGCGCTACCTTCTCGCTCTGGATGCCGGCCAGGTCGTAGCCCACGCTGATGTCCAGCAGAAACGCCCCGGCCAGGCCGTCCAGGTGCCCGCCGGCCAACTGCGGCAAGTGGCGGAACATCTGGATCAGCATCATCCCGGCCACGTACTGCTCGATCGACTGCTCGACCGTCAGCTCCTGCGACCACTCCACGTTGAAGCCCACCGTCTCGATGTCGATGCACGGCCGGGGGATGCTCAACGCGTCGTTGTACTGGACGGTCTTCAGCTCGAGGATGCGCCCGCCGGCCACGTAGCTCAGCAGGATGTTCTGGGCCAACTGGGTGTGCGGGCCGGCGGCCGGCCCCAAGGGGTTGCCGGCCCGGCAACGGTGAAAACTCACGCTCAGGTCGGGACCGTCCGCCGGGGGCAGATACCAGCGTCGCCGCGGCAGCTCGAACAGCGCGTCCTGACGCTGGGGTTCCAGGTGCAGCCGCGTGACCAGATCGGCGAATGGAGCGGGGTGCAATCCTGCCATGTGGTGCAGATTAGCGGCAAAGCCCGGCCCCGCAAACGCCGCCGCGGCCGCCCGCGGCAGACGTCGCCTGGCCGGTGGGCATT
>CAZRSM010000304.1:0-3863 GCA_964602755.1 uncultured Planctomycetales bacterium | reverse complement strand
TAGGGACTGGATGGAGGAGTGCGTGCGGGAGGCACATCGCAATGGATTGAAGGTCTTCCCGTATCGGAACTGCTTCATTATGCAGGGGCGGGCGAGCAAGGAGACTATCGCGCGGTTCAGGGCGGAGGGGCGGCTGCAGGTGGGGCCGCATGGCGAGCCGATCGACTGGATGTGTCCGAGCCAGGAGATAAATCGGAAGGTGGAGCTGGCGGCGGCCACTGAGCTGGTAAGCCGGTACGACGTGGACGGGTTTCAGTTCGACTTCATTCGCTATCCGGGCGCGCAGGGGTGTTTTTGTGCGCGGTGTCGGGAGAAGTTTGAGCGGCAGATTGGGCGGCGAGTGAGAAAGTGGCCGGAAGATGTGCTCGAAGGCGGCGAGCTGTTCGAAGAATACACGCGGTTTCGCCAGCAGCAAATCACTGAGACCGTGCGGATGGTGTCGCAGGCGATCCGGCGCATCAAGCCCGGGATAAAGATCACGGCGGCGGTATTCCGGGACTACGCGCGTGATTCGGTGACAGTGGGGCAGGATTGGGTGACGTGGGCGAAGGAGGGCTACGTGGATTTCCTGTGCCCGATGGATTATACGGACGACGTGACGGAGCTGGACAGGCTCGTGCGGGACCAGGTCAGGCGGGTCGGCAAATACGTGCCCGTGTGTGCGGGACTGGGCCTGGCGGCGGCCAGCGCGCGGATGAAGACGCCCTATGACCTGGCGCTGCAGGTGGACATTGCGCGGGCGGCAGGGGCCAAGGGCTTCGTGCTGTTCGCCTGGTACCCGGGCTGCGACGAGAAGATTGTGCTGCCGCAGCGCAACGACGCGTTGGCCGGCACGCCCCCGCTGCCTTGGGAGTGATGCCGGGCGGCGGCACGCAGCCGGCGAACGGCGGCCGCGGTTGGATGAGGCGGCGTCGGGACAGGACATGAGCAAGGCGGCGCGCGGACGCGTGGCTCGGCGGCGGGGGCGGCGCTCATGCGGTCTGGGCGCCAGCACCGCAGCGGGCGTGGTCACGGCCGGGCGCCGGTGTCAGGTGTGCGAAGGCGGCTACGGGACGGGGTGGAGACGGCTGACCGCCACGGCGGGCACAGGACAGGGCGCGGAGTGCGTGCGGCCCGGCGGCGGCGGGTCGCTACAGCAGGTCGGCCAGCCTGGCCACGAGCTGGTGGTTGAGGCGGTGGCCCGAGTTGTAGGCGACGAACAGGCCGCGGATGGGTCGGCCTAACAGGTAGAGGTCGCCGAGCAGGTCCAGGAGTTTGTGGCGGGCGAAGGCGTTCGGCAGGCCGGGGTCGGCGGACAGGCGATCATCGTGCACGACGATGAGGTTGTCCTCGCTGCCGCCAGGGAACAGGCCCGCCTGTTTGGCACGGCGGGCGTCATCGGCCAGCGTAAAGGTGCGCGCGGGAGCCAGCTCCGCAGCGAAATCGTCGTGGCCGACGGTGAACCGTGCGACCTGAAGACCCACTGTCTGGTGGGGCCAGTCGAGGATGTAGACCAGGCGCCAGAAATCGGCGGGGAATGCCGCGAGGGTCTGGCCGGCCTTAGGGTCGTGGACGGTCACCGGCTCGGCGATGGCCAGCCGCTCGATTGAGGTGCCGATTTCCCGGATGCCGGCTTCGGCCAGCAGCGCCCACCACTGGCGGGCGCTGCCGTCGCCCAGCGGCAGCTCGGGGCCGGTGGTCTCCACCAGCAGGTCCGTGACCCCTGCGGCGGCCAAGCACGCGAGCAGGTGCTCGGTGATGCGGACCTCGGCGTCGCCTTCGCCCAGCGCGCTCCAGCTTGGGCCGAGGCGGGCGGCCGCCGGCGATGGCCGGACTTCGGCGCCGGTGTCCAGGCGGCGGAAGACGAGGCCGTCGCCGTGGGGCCTGAGCGTGACGGTGACCTCGCGGCCCGTCGTGACGCCCATCCCCCGCAGCTCTACGGGCCGGGCGATGGTCTTGCGTGGCAAAAGAACCTCTGGCGATGAACGCTCGTTCATGGCTGCTCTCCTGTGTCGGCCCGCCGGCTGGTCGCCGGGCGCGCGGTTGTGTGGAGGCGGTGGTCAGACATCGAAGACCACCTCGGTGACCAGCCCGCCGTTCTCCTGGCGGACGTGGAGATTGTGGTACGTGACGGCTTTGATTTCGGTCGAGATTTTATCGAGCACCTCGCGCAGCGGCCTGGTGCCGACGCGCAGCTTCGCCCGCGGCGGCGTGTCGGTGGCCTCGACGACGTCCACTATCACCGGGGCGTGGCCGTCTTCGAACAGGTAGAGGATTTCGCGCAGGGAGTGGTGGACGAGGTCTTCGGGCGAATCGGCGCTGACATCGATGTCGTGCCAGGCGTCGGCGGGCAGGCCCTCAAGCTCGCCCAGGACCGCCATCATCCCGCGAGCGGCGTTTTCAATCAGCTCGCGCAGGTCGCCGCCGCGGGCGCGGATGGCGAAGTCGGCGGTGTGGTCGAGCAGCTCGAAAGCCGGTCGGCTGTCCGTGCCGGTCATGGCGCTCACCACCTCGCTCAGCGTCTCGAAGCGGACAAAGGGAATGCGGCGGGCGGCCATGTCTTCGGCCAGGTGGCCCTTGGCGAAAACGACTTCAGCATAGCGGGCCGGACACATGTCTGAGTGGCCGTCGCCGATGTAAATAACGCGGCGGAAGTGGGAGCGCAAGCGGAAAATGTGCTCGACCTTGCAGTTGGCGCACAGGTCGCACAGGTCGGAACCGTACGGGAAGCTGACCTCGACGCGGCCGTCGCGCAGCTCGCCGTGGTTGACGAAGCGAGGCACGCACGAGCCGAAGTCGGGCGCCGTCGCCGCCTGGCCATCGCAGGGCGGCAGGCCGAGACGGCGCAGGATTGGGTCGAGGTACAGGTCCAGGCCGTCGCTGAGGATGATCAGGCGGGCGCGTCGCGCAAGCACGAGCCGCCAGAGCGCAGCGAAGCCATCGTCAACCTCGACCGAGGCAATGAAGTCGGCCAAGCGCTCGGGCGTCCAGCGGCCCAGCGCCCACTGGCCGGCCAGGCACTGGCGAGAGTCGATTTCGCCGCGCCGCCAGCGCTCTTCAAGCTCCCAGCCGTACGGGTCGCCGACGACGTCCAGCATCAGCAGGCCGACGTCCTCGCGCGTGACCGTGCCGTCGAAATCGCAGGCCACAAGGTCGCCGGCGGCCAGGCGCGGCGAACGAAGGCGACGGATTGTCTCAATCGCGGGATTGGGAGACATGGGAGATCGCGTAAATGATACCCCACGCGACGGCAGGGGCGAAACGCGGGCCGCGGCGGCGACCGCGCGGCGAGGGGCGTTGGCCGCTGGGGCGGAGCGGGCGAATTGGGAAGGCCAAGGCCACACCCGGGCCACCGCCGCGGGCTGAAGCGCGCGAATACGTCCTGGCCACGGGTCTCGGCCGCGGGAGCGGGCGAGGCGACGGGCCTGTGCAAGGCAGAGGGACCACAGCGCCGCCACCACCGCAGGCTAAAGCCTGCGACTACATCTTGGCTCATGGTCTCGGCCGCAGGAGCGGAAAAAGCGGGCGGGGAAGCCAAGGGGGAAGCCACAGCACAGCCACCACCGCAGGCTAAAGCCTGCGACTACGAGTTGGCCAAGGCTCTCGGCCGCTGGGGCGGAGCGGGCGAGTCGAAAGGACCGCTGGAGCCAGGCGGGCAGGCATGTTCGCAAACGAAAGGACCACACCGGTGCCCCCGGCGGCGTGCGGCGGCTGTGAGCGCTCCGGGATGTCGGTCGCGACCACGGGGGTCGATGAGCGGGTGTTCAGCGTTTGCGGAGGACGAAGTAGTCAAGGTTGAGGTGGCCGGCGTCGAGGCCGCGCAGCCGGAGGCGGTGTTCGCCAGCGGAGAGTTTCAGCGCTGGCAGGTCCTGGCAGCCGCCGGC
>CAZRSM010000303.1:0-1759 GCA_964602755.1 uncultured Planctomycetales bacterium | reverse complement strand
CGGCGCGTGCGGCCCGGGGCGTAGCCGGCCAGGTCGCCGAAGTCTTCCATGTCGTGCACGTCGAGGCCGATCAGGTGGCCGACGCCGTGCGGGAAGAACAGCGCGTGGGCGGTGCGCTCGCGGAGGCTTTGCGGCTCGCCGCGAAGAAGACCGACCTTGACCAGCCCTTCGCAGATCTTCAGCGCCGCCAGGTCGTGAACGTCACGGTAACGCACGCCGACGCGGCAGGCGTCCACGGCGGCCTCGAGCGCCCGCCGGACGGTTTCATATAAATCCAACTGCAACTGCGACCAGCGGCCGCCGACCGGCCAGGTGCGGGTGATGTCGCTGGCGTAGCCGCCCGGCTCTTCGGCCCCCGCGTCGCACAGGAGCAACTGCCCCTCGCGGATTACGTTGTGGTGGCCGCAGGCGTGCAGCACCTCGCCGCGCACGGTGATGATCGGGCTGAAGGAAACCTGGCATTCGTAGCGGTGGAGCACCTGCATGAAGGCCGCCATCACGTCGGCCTCGCGCACGCCGGGGCGGGTCGCGGCCTGGGCGGCCCGGTGGGCCTCCATGCACACTTCGGCGCTGTGGCGCATGGCAGCCAGTTCGTGCTCGTCCTTGATCAGCCGCAGGTCGATGATGGCGCGCAGTTCGTCGTCGGTCGGTTGCTCCAGCCCCAGCTTGCGGACGACTTCGAGCGTATCCACGCATGGCGGCGCCACGGCCGCGGCGCCGCGACCCGCGAGCAGATCGCCCAGCTTGTCCGCGTCAGCGATCCGGCGGAGGTCCAGCCCGGCGGCGGCGGCCAGGTCGGCGTCGCCCGGTACTTCGCCCATCCACAGGGCGTCGTCCGGACCCGGTGGCCGGCGCAGCAGCGTGCAGCCGGCGTCGCCGTCGCAACCCGGTTCGATCAGCAGGGCCGCGTGTTCGAACGGCGGGCCGCCGAAGTAGAGATACGTGCTGCCGGCGCGGAAGTAGTGCGGGTTGGTGGCGTAGTTGCGGGCCGGGGCGTGGCCGGCGAGAACCACCAGCGGGCGCGACAGACGCGCAGCGAGCGCGCGCCGGCGGTCCTGGTACACGCTGGGCGGTGAAGTCAACGATACGGTTGTTGCGGACATGGATAACACCTCGCGGCCTTGCGGGAATCCCTGATCGTCCGAACCCGCCGAACGGGCTGGTCAGCCGGCATTATACGTACATGGCCGGAGGCGTTCGGCACTCTGGGCGGCCCGTCTCATCCGGCGCCGGGCTCCCCGGTCCGAACGGCCCGCAGGCGGCGGGATTGCGACGCGGAAGCCGCGCGGGAGATCCGACGGTTCACGGTGCCCCCGGCTTCAGGCGGCGGCTTCGGCGGTGGTCTGCACGTGTTCGAGCATGTCGTTGACGACCTCGTCGGTGGTCAGGCCCTCGGCTTCGCCTTCGAAGTTGAGCAGCACTCGGTGGCGCAGCGCCGGCAGGAGCCCCTTCTTGACGTCGTCGAAGCTGGCGTTGTAGCGGCCGTCGAGCATCGCGTAGATCTTGGCGGCCAGTGTCAGGGCCTGCGCGCCGCGCGGGCTGGAGCCCCAGCGGACGTACTTGTTGACCATCTCGGTGGCGAAAGCTCCCTGCGGGTGCGTGGCCAGCACGAGGCGGATCGCGTAGTCCTGCACGTGCGGGGCGATGACCACCCGTCTGACGAGCTGCTGGTAGTGGATGATCTTTTCGCCCGAGAGCACCGGCTGGATGTCGGGCTTGTAGCCGGTGGTGGTGCGGTCGAGGATGGTGGTCAGCTCCT
>CAZRSM010000302.1:0-7074 GCA_964602755.1 uncultured Planctomycetales bacterium | reverse complement strand
ACGTCCTTTTCGCTGCGGGCACCGTAGACGCTGCGCCACATCCGGCGGGTGACCTGGCCGTGCAGGGCCGAGACGCCGTTGACGTGGTCGCTGAGCTTGAGCGCCAGCACCGTCATGCAGAACGGCTCCTTGCGGTCGTCGGGGTTCTCGCGCCCCAGCGCCAGGAACTCCTGCCAGTCGATGCCCAGCGATTCGCCGATCGGCGCCAGGTACTTGACTACCAGTTTCCAGTCGTAGCGGTCGTGCCCGGCCGGCACCGGCGTATGCGTCGTGAACACGCTCGAGGCGCGCACCTGCGCGATGGCCTTCTCCAGCGGCCGGCCGGCCACGCGCAGCCGTCGCAGGCGTTCGAGGTTGGCGAAGGCCGCGTGCCCCTCGTTGAGGTGGTAGACGGTGGGTTTGATACCCAGGGCCTCCAGGGCGCGCACGCCGCCGATGCCCAGCAGGATCTGCTGCTGCAGACGCGACTCGGGGTCGCCGCCGTAGAGCCGCCAGGTGAGTTGGCGGTCTTTGGGCTTGTTGCGGGATATGTCGGCGTCGAGCAGATAGAGCGCCACGCGGCCGATCTGCTGTTTCCAGATCTTGACGTAGACTATCCGCCGCGCGACGGGGACGGCGATGGTGCAGCCGGTGTCTTCCAGCGGCCACTCGCGGAAGTCGTAATGCGGATAGACCACGCGGGTCGTGCCGTCGGCCCGCAGTTGCTGCTCGTAGTAGCCGCTGCGGTAGAGGCGCCCGACGGCTACCAGTGGTACGCCCAGGTCGGAAGCGGCTTTGAGATGGTCGCCGGCCAGGATGCCCAGCCCGCCGGCGTATTGCGGCAGGCTCTCGTGCAGGCCGTATTCGGCGCAGAAGTAGGCCACCTTCAGACGCCGTTGGCGGCCCTTGAAGGTGCGGGCAAACCATGTCTTGGCCGTCAGATACTGCTTCAGCTCGCGCTCGCAGCGTTCGAGCTGGGCCAGGATGGTCTCGTCGGCGGCCAGGGCCTCCCAGCGTTCGCTGCGCAGGGTTTCGATGATCTTGATGGGGTTGTGGTTGGTGGAACGCCACAGGGCCGGATCGAGGGCCGCGAAAAGCCGCTGGGCCTGCGGACTCCAGGTCCAGTGCAGGTTGTAGGCCAGGTCGGTGATGCGGTCGAAGATCGCGTCTGAGCGGCGTCGCTGGGCGCCGGCGCTGCTGCTTTGAGGCATCGAACGTCCTTTCGTCTGCGAGGCGTAGAATCGACTGCGCGCGAGCGGATTGTAGCCCGATGCTCAGGCGCGGTCACCTGCCTGCTCGAGGCCGGCCGCCTTCGCTCTCACACTGCGCAGCTCGACTCGCGTTGCCATTCGCCGGCAGCACGGCTTCGCAGCCTGCCACCCTCCCCCTGCCCCCTCCCTGCAAGGGAGGGGGATCGCGTGTTCGCGCCGGCACGACAACCGACCGTCGTGTTGCGCGCAGCCGAGCACCACGCCGCTTACGGCCGACCGTCCCCCCTTCCAGGGGGGACTTATAGGGGGGTCACAGCCGGCGGATGCGAACCGCCGGCTGTCCCCCGCATCAGATGGGCCTGCGCCGGTACCGACCGCGGCCCGACCTGCGCTGCGGCGGCGGTACCGCCAGCCGGCCGGCGGGACTATCATGGGCGGCTGCCAAGCTGACGTTACCGTTGGTCCCGGTGGTTGCATGAAAGGGTTTTTACGATGAAGAAGATCCGCCTGTTCACGCCTGGTCCCTGCGCGGTGCCCGAAGAAGTGCTGATCGAGATGGCCCGGCCCTTCGAGCACCACCGCACGCCGTGGTTCAAGGACCTGATGAAGCAGTGCCAGGAGAAGCTCAAGCAGGTGCTCTGCACCACCAACGAAGTGGTCATCATCACCGGCTCGGGCACCGCCGCCGCCGAAGGCGCGATCGTCGGCTGCAACCCGCCCGGCTCGAAGCTGCTGACCATCGAGGGTGGCAAGTTCGGCCAGCGCTGGGGCGAGATCGCGCAGCAGTACGGCATCGACGTGCATCGCCACGAGATCGAATGGGGCACCCCCCCTACCCCGGAAATGGTCGCCGATCTGCTGGCGCAGGACCCGGCCATCACCGCCGTAATGGTGGTGCACAGCGAAACCTCGACCGCCACCGCCTGCGATCTGGAGGCGATCGGCAAGGTCTGCCGCCAGGCCGGCAAGCTGCTGCTGGCCGACTGCATCACCTCGGCCGGGGCTTTGCCGCTGCGGCCCGACGACTGGGGCGTGGACGTGGCCATCACGGGGGCGCAAAAGGCCCTGATGCTGCCGCCGGGGCTGGGGTTCGCCTCGGTCAGCGAGCGGGCCTGGGAGATCATCCAGAACAACAAGCAGCAGCACTGCTACTATCTGAGCTACATCAAGGCCTACAAGAAGGGCCTCGATCACGACACGCCGTTCACTCCGGCCCACGTGCTGATCCGCGGACTGAACAAGGCCCTCGACATCCTGCTCGAAGAGGGCATGGAGAACGTCTGGCGGCGCGTGGCCGCCATGGCCGAGGCCACCCGCCGGGCCGGCGTGGCCATCGGGCTGGAAATCTTCTCCAAGCGTCCCTCCGACTCGGTGACCGCCTTCTGCTGCCCCGCGGGCCTCAAGGTCAGCGACATCCGCAACGGCCTCAAGGAGCGCTTCGGCATCCAGTCCGCCGGCGGCCAGGAACACCTCAAAGGCAAGATCTTCCGGCTCGGCCACATGGGCTACATCGACGAAATGGACACCGTGCTGGCCATTGCCGCCCTCGAACAGGTACTCTACAAGCTGGGGCACAAGTTCGAGCTGGGCGCCGGCGTGGCCGCGGCCCAGAAGGTGCTGGCCGAGCGTATGTAGCACCCGCCAGCCACACCGGGCGGCGCAGAGTCCACGCGCCGCCCGCTTTTTGCGCTATGTCGCGGCGCGTCAATCCACCATCGCTGCCCTGCTCTCCCGCCGCCGGCGGGATCAGACCTGGCGGCGGATCAGCACGGCGGTCAGGTCGTCGGCCTGTGGCTGGGAACCGGTAAAGCTCAGCGTGTGGCGGTAGAGCGATTCGATCAGCTCGTGCAGCGCCAGGTCGCGGTGCTGCTGGATGAGCTCGATCACGCGCTCTTCGCCGAACTGTTCCTTCTCGGCGTTGGCGGCCTCGTAGAACCCGTCGGTCAGCAGCACCAGCGTGTCGCCGGGATGGAAGTGAAAACGCTCGGGCGGGTCGTAGTCGATGTGCGGCAGGATGGCCAGCGGCAACGCGTTGGCGCAGCGCGTCTCGATCCGCTCGCCGGTGATCATGATCAGCGGTCCCTGGCCGGCGGCGATGTATTCGAGCGTGTGCCAGTGGGGGTCGAGGATGCCGACGAAGGCGGTCACGAAGCGGTCGTCGGCCAGGTCGGCCGACAGCAGGTTGTTCACGCCGGCGGCCACCAGCCGCAGGTTCTGCGTCACGCTCAGCAGTGCCCGCAGCAGCGCGCGGCACTGGGCGATGATCAGGGCCGAGGCGATGCCGTGGCCGGTGGCATCGGCCAGGAAGATGGCCAGCCGCCCGTCGGGCAGGTCGATGAAGTCGTAGGCATCGCCGCCGGTCTCGTCGGCCGAGCGGTTCCAGCCGGCGATATCGTAGCCGGCGACCTGCGGGTCCTGCTTGGGGAACAGGGCCTGCTGGATCTCGTGGGCGATGTCGATATCGCGCTGCAGCCGCTGCTTGATGGCGAACTCTTCCAGCAGTCGGCCGCGGTCGAGCGCCACCCCGGCCTGGGCCGCCAGCAGCCGGGCCAGCTCCTCGTCCTCGGCGGTAAACGGCCCGTCGCGTTTGTTGAGGGCCTGGAGCACGCCGATCAGCTCGCCCTCGATGTTCTCGAGCGGGAACGTCAGCAGGCTGCGCGTGCGATAGCCGGTCTTGCGGTCGACCTCGGGGTTGAAGCGCTCGTCGGCGTAGGCGTCGGGCACGTTGATGAAGCGGCGCGTGCGGGCGGCCTCGCCGGCAATGCCCGCGCCCGCCGGGAAGCGAATGCCCTCCACGCCTTTGGCGACCCGGCTGAACAGCTCGTCGGTCTCGGCGTCGTACAGGAAGATGGTGGCCCGGTCGCAGTCGAGCACCTCGCAGGCCGCCTCGACGATCATCGTCAGCAGCTCGTCGAGATCGCACGAGATGGCCATGCGGCGGACGATCTCGAGGATGCGGCGGAGGTTGTGGTTTTCGCGCTGCAGGTCGGACATGGCCGGGTCGCTGACCTCGTGCTGAGCCGGATCGGGCACGTTATCGGTCAGGTTAGCCCGGCGCGGCGCGCGTGGCAACCGCGGCGGGGCGCACGCGGCCCGGAGTGATTGGTGGATTTGCCTTTGGTAAAAGCCGGGCAGCCGGGTATACTGATAGGCGTGGCCGGAGGGGGCGTCAGGTTTCGCCTTTCGCACACACACCTCGAAGCGGACGCCGGGCGAGGGGTTTTCACGTAAACGCGATGGTGTGGCGTCGATCACGAACACCAGTTCGCAGATGCGCTACGAGCCGCAGCAGTACGTGAGAGGGGCCTGTTCTGGTCTCAGGGCAGGGACACCGGTCGCGGTCTGGACGTCGGCGGCCGGGCAGTGGTCTGCGCCCAGCCTGCAAGCCGCACGGCGCAGGGGGCCGCGACGATCCGTCAAGGAAGCGCTAGAGGAGGACTGACAAAATGCTGGCAGTATGGCAACGCAAACGTGTGGCGATGACAGCCGTCGCAGCCGTGGCCCTGATGGTGACCGCGGCGACGGCGGGCAATATCTGGCTGTTCCCGACCGCCGACGGCGTGGTGGCCGGCAAGGAGCTGAGTCAGGCCGGTCCGCCGGGGCTGACCGTGCTCGGCAGCGACCGCGGCGGTCTGGCGCTGCGGCTGGACACGCCGGGGGTGGCACTGTTGCCGTGCAAGACGCCCGAGGGCGAGTTCGTGACCGTCATGTGGCCCGATTCGGCCCCGGCAGGCGAAATCGGCGCGCCGCTGCTGCCGGTGGTTCGGCGGCTGTTTCTGGCGCCGCACGGGGCCGAGGTCTCGCTGACGACCAGCGTCGGGCAGCAGTACGTGATCGACTCGAACCAGGCCGGCATGACGCTGCGGGTGATGCCGCGCCAGGCGCCGATCGAGAAGGTCCCCGGCGCCCTGGAGAATGCTCCGTTCAACTACGACCCGGCGGCCTACGCGGTCGATCAGGACTACATGGGCGAGCCGGCGGTGATCCAGGAAGTGGGCCTGGTGCGCGGGCAGCGCGTCTTCCTGCTCGAGGTGCACCCGGTTTCCTATAACCCGGTGGCCCAGACGCTGACGCTGCGCAGCGAAATCGAGGTGAGCATCAAGTTCGCCGGCGGCGGCGTGTTCTCGCAGCTCAACCCGCTGCCCGGCCTGGACAAGGTCGTGCTCAACCCCGACCCCGACGCCCCCAAGACGCGCGGCTCGGGCAACTATCTGATCGTCGTGCCGACCACCTTCGAGACCGACATTGCGGCCTTCGCGGCCCACAAGGCCGGCAAGGGCTTCAACGTCATCACCTACGTGATCGCGCCGGGCACCAGCGCTACCACGATCAAAGACTACATCGCCAGCCTGTGGGGTGGGCCTGATTCGCCGGACTACATCCTGCTGGTGGGCGACACCCAGCTCGTACCCCACTGGACCGGCGGCGGCGACGGCACGCCGGACACCGACCTGCCGTACACCTGCATGGACGGGCCGGACGACTGGTATCCCGACATCGCCATCGGCCGCTTCCCGGCCGACGACTCGACCGAGCTGGCCAGCATCCTGGCCAAGACCATCTACTACGACAACGGCCAGTTCGTCGACCCTGACTATCTCAAGCGGGCCGCCTTCATGGCCTCGGTCGACAACTACCAGATCAGCGAGGGCACCCACAACTGGGTCATCGAGAACCACATGGTGCCCAACGGCTACATCTGCGACAAGCTCTATCAGGTGACCTACGGGGCCACCACCCAGGACGTCCGCGACGCCTTCAACAACGGCCGGTTCTTCGGCGTCTACAGCGGACACGGCGCCGAGTACGAGTGGGCCGACGGGCCGCCGTTCAACCAGACCGACGTGCGTAACCTCACCAACCAGTACATGTACTCGCTGGTCATGAGCTTCGCCTGCCTGACCGGAGCGTACACGGTAGACGAGTGCTTCATGGAGACCTGGGTGCTGGTGCCCGACAAGGGCGCCGTGGCCGACTGGGGTTCGTCGGTCACCAGCTACTGGACCGAGGACGACGTGCTCGAGAAACGCTGGTTCGACGCCATCTTCGACTTCCAGGACGATGTGCCCAGCGAGTTCGGCCCCACGTTCAACGACACCCGCATGCGCTACCTGGCCGAGATGGGCGTCAACTCCACCACGCGGCGCTACTTCGAGATGTACAACCTGATGGGCGATCCGAGCCTGCGTTATCCGGGAGCCTGCCTCGACGCCGGCACGGTGCAGCTCGACCGCACCGCCTACCCCTGCGCCGACTCGACCGCCACCATCACGATCAACGATTGCGGCCTGAACCTCGATGACGCCGTGGTCGAAACCTACAGCGCCACCATCGTCTCCGACTCCGAGCCGGCCGGCGAAACGGTGGTCCTGACCGAGACCGACCCGGCCTCGGCCGAGTTCGTCGGCTCGATCCCGCTGAGCCAGACCGACGCCGCCGGCGTGCTGCTGATCGCCGCCGGCGACACCGTCAGCGTGACCTATCACGACGACGACGACGGCAGCGGCAACCCGGCCGACGTGACCGTCACGGCGATCGTCGACTGCACGCCGCCGACGATCTCGAACGTGCAGGTGACCAACATCGAGCCGCGCAGCGCGATGGTCACTTTCGACGCCGACGAGACCGTGCGTGGCATCGTCTACTACGGCCTGTCGTGCGACGCCCTGACCGAGACCGCCACCGGCGGCTACGGCAACCCGGCCAGCGTGGCCCTCACCGGCCTGACCGACCAGACCACCTACTACTTCATCGTGGTCGCCGAGGACGAGGCCGGCAATCAGACCACCGACGACAACGGCGGGGCGTGCTACACCTTCACCACGCCCGACATCCCCGACTTCTTCACGCAGCAGTTCACCAGCGGGGCGTCGGCCCTGAGCTT
>CAZRSM010000301.1:0-1827 GCA_964602755.1 uncultured Planctomycetales bacterium | reverse complement strand
CCGAACGCGGCTACACCGGCTGTGCCCGCGACGTCTCCCCCTCCGGCATTGACCGCCTGGACATGCTCGCCGCCTCGCGGCTCAACGCCGCCTACTACGAGATCTACGCCGACCGCGGCCAGGACTCGGTCCCGCCCGAAGTCGAGGACGTGGCCCGCGAATGCCGCCGCCGTGCGATCTTCCTGTATGGCCTTCTGTCAAATTGGCGGACGATCCGTTTGGTCAAGCGGCCGCTGTGCGCGGCGCGCGAGGATGATCTGGCGCGGGTTCGGCGGCTGTCCGAAGAGCTAATGGCCCGCGGATGTGAGGGCTTGATTTTCCTGTTCGACGACATCCCCGGCAGCCAGGTCACTCACGTGCAGCAGTGCCCAAAGTGCCGCGAGCGGTTCAAGACCCTGGCGCGCATGCAGCTTGCCCTGGCCGAGCCGATGCTCGAAGTCGGCCGCCAGCGCGGGGCCAAACGGTTCCTGCTTTGCCCCACGCCATACTTCCGCGGCTGGCAGAACTGCTATGGCGGCCATATCAAAGGCTGCGACTATTTCCGCGAGTGGGGGGCGGCCCCCGAGCTGCGCGACGTCGGCATCTATCACTGTATCGTACGCCCGGCCGAGCTAAAGAAATTGTTCGACTGCGGGTTGCGCAACTACGTGTACTGGTACAACGGCGGCTACAATTTCTTCCGCTGGTCCCCAACGCATCGCGCGCCAAAGGGCGCGTGGGACGGCCTGACTGACCTGGCCTTCGGCTGGTATCTGTGCCGCTGGGAGCGCGGCCGGGGCACGGTGCCGGCCGCCGATGCCTATGCCGCCCTCCGCGCCCTGCCCAAGTTCACCCGCCGGGCGTGGATGTGCAATGGCGGGCCTTTCCGCTGGCTCCTGTGGGGAACGTACCTGTGGGCCGCCGACCAGGCCGACGAACCCCAGCTCCGCCAGCTCGCCGTCCACCGCTTCTACGGCCGAGCCGCCGGCGATGCGTATTTGAAATGGGAAGCTGCCGTGCGCCCGGCATGGGGCCAGGCGCTCAGTGCGGACTTCGCCGATGCCATGCGCGGGGCTGATAAGATCATCGCCAGCCTCAAGATCGCGGCGGCCGAGGCCCGGGCTGCGGCGGCGGACTTCAAAAAAGCCATCGCCACGTCGGGCTTCCCGAAGCCCCTCGCCTCTCCAGATCGCCTTGAGCGCGACGCTGAGTTGATGGCTTCGACGGCCGACGCGCTGGCGGCCGAAGCCGAGCGGTTGGCCCGAGGCGAGGTGACGATCGAAATCGGCAAGCCCCGGATCAAGAAAACGCCGGGGGGCGCGACGGTTCGTGAGACGTGGATTACTCTGCGCCGAGGCCTTTTCACCTACACGCTCCGCTACAGCCAAACCACCGACAAAGACGGGCGTAAGCACCGGACCCAGTGGCACTTCGGCGCTGGCCTGGGCATGAAGGCGCCCAGCAATCGAAACTGGTACGACGCTGGCTTTATCGACTTCGTGCTGAACGGCCGCTCGCTCGATGCCTGGACGCCGCAGATTTCTGTTGGCGAGCGCGGCGGCCACAAATGTCTCGTGCTGCGTTGGGCCACTAGTGACGCTGATGTGACCATGTATCTGTGGCCCCGCGCTGATGGCGGTCTGGAGATCGTCGGCAAGGCCACACCGAAAGCCGCAGTTAAATCCGCCGAGCTGATGCTCTGGTGTATCCCCAGCGCGGGTTTCGGCGATTGGAAGGACATGAACAAGGCAGTGGTCACGGCGTCCGGCGAATTTCCGCACGGTAAGCCAGTGACGCTGAAGCCGGCCGAGCGCTGGATTTTCTATTTCGACCGAACTTACGACGTAC
>CAZRSM010000300.1:0-1500 GCA_964602755.1 uncultured Planctomycetales bacterium | reverse complement strand
ATCCTGTGCAGCCGGGCGCGGGTCGACGCCCAGCGGCTGCGGCGCGGACAGCACAGCCCTGAAGAGTTGCAGAAGCTGATGCGCGTGGCCGACGAGATGCGCGGCAAGCCGTTGTTCGTCGACGACACCTCGGCCCTCTCGATCCTCGAGCTGCGCGCCCGGGCGCGCATGATGCACCGCAAGCAGCGCCTGCGGGCCATCTTCGTCGACTATCTCCAGCTCATGCACGCCCCCGGGGCCGAAAGCCGCCAGCAGGAAGTGGCCGAGATATCGCGCGGCCTCAAGGCCCTGGCCAAGGAACTCAACGTGCCCGTGGTGGCGATGGCCCAGCTCAACCGCAAGCTCGAAGACCGCAGCAGCAACCGCCCGCGCATGAGCGACCTGCGCGAATCGGGCGCCATCGAACAGGACGCCGACGTCAGCGCCCTGCTGCACCGCGAGTCGTACTACAAGATCGGCGAAGACCCCGAAGCCGAAGACGACACCGGGGCCGAGCTGATCATCGCCAAACAGCGCAACGGCCCCGTCGGCACCGTCAAGCTGCACTTCAACCGCCGCTGGACCCGCTTCGACAACCCCCAGTTCGGCGAAGAGCGTTTCGCCGATACCTACGAAGCCCAGGCCGGCAGCGACATCGACTTCCCCTGAAAGCCATCCACCGGGCGGCGTCGCAGACCGGCATCGACCTCAGGCGCCCGCCGGATCGGGCGCGTCGGGCTGGATGCCCAGCGCAGCCAGCGCGTCGGGCAGGCGCTGGCGGTCGAACTCGCCGCCCTCGCTCAACCGCCACAACGCGGCGTAGGCGATGTGCTCGGCGTCGATCTCGAAGAACCGCCGCAGATCGGCCCGGCTCTCGCTGCGGCCGAAGCCGTCGGTGCCCAGGGCGTAGATCCCCTGCGGCGCCCACGGCGAGAGGCGGTGCGGCAGGGCCTTGACGAAATCGCTCACCGCCACCACCGGCCAAGGTTCGGGATCGAGCATGCGGCGCACATACGGCACGCGCGGCGGCTGGTCGGGGTGCAGGCGGTTCCAGCGGCCGCAGGCCAGCCCGTCGCGGTAGAGCTCGTTGTAGCTGGTGACGCTCCAGACGTCGGCGGCGACGTCGAACTTCTCGCGCAGCAGCTCCTGGGCCCGCAGGGCCTCGTTGACCAGCGGGCCGCTGGCGAACAGGTGGACGCGCGGACGGTCGCCGGGATCGTCGGCGGGCCTGAACTTGTACAGCCCGCGCAGGATGCCCTCCTCGACGCCCTCGGGCATGGGCGGCTGGAGGTACGGCTCGTTGTAGACCGTGATGTAGTAGAAGACCGACTCCTGCTGTTCGTACATGCGGCGCAGCCCATCGCGGATGATGACCGCCAGCTCGTACGCGAAGGCCGGGTCGTAGGAGATGCAGTTGGGTACGGTGCTGGCGTGCAGGTGGCTGTGGCCGTCCTGGTGCTGGAGCCCCTCGCCCTGGAGCGTGGTACGGCCGGCGGTGGCGCCGACCAAAAAGCCCTTGCA
>CAZRSM010000299.1:0-12605 GCA_964602755.1 uncultured Planctomycetales bacterium | reverse complement strand
GTCTCGCGCACCTCGGCCGGCTGGCCGGTGATCTCGCTGACCGGGTCGACCAGCAGCAGCGGGTCGATCATCTGGCCGCAGGCCTCGCACTGGTCGCCGTTGGCCTCCGGGGCGCCGCAATGGTGGCAGGTGCCCTTGACGTAGCGGTCGGGCAGGAAGCGCTGCGCCTGGGGGTCGTAGAGCTGCTTGGTGGTGCGCTTGGTGAAGTAGCCCTTCTCGAAGATGCGCAGGAAGAACTCCTGGCTGAAGCGTTCGTGCAGCTCGACGAAGCCGGGCTGGTGCGTGCCGCCGTAGATGTCGAAATCGATCCGCAGGCCGGCAAAATCCTGCCTTTGCCGCTCGTGAAAGCGCGTGGAAATCTCCTGCGGCGTCGTGCCGGCCTTGGCGGCCGATATCTCGATCGCCACGCCGTTGTCGTCGCTGCCGCAGATCCAGCAGACCTCGTGGCCCCGGGCGCGCATGTAACGCACGAACGTGTCGGCCGGGAGGTATGCGCCGCCGATGTGTCCGACATGCAGCCGGCCGTTGGAATAGGGCAGGCCGGCGGTAACCAGGTAACGCTTGGGCATTTTCTTTGGCTCACCTTTCCGTAAGACTGCCAAAGCGCAGATGTTACGATCGACGCTGATGCGACGCAAACCGGCGGCCCCGCTCCTTGACCCCCGTTGCGCCCAACGCTAGCGTCGCCTCGCACGTCGATGCATTCGGGAGGCCTGACATGCTTGCTGCCCGCCACCGGAAAGTCCGTTTCGCGGCTGTCGTTCTGCTCGCCACGTTTACCGTCGCCGGTGCCCAGGATCGGGCTGCCGTCATCTCCCGGGCGCGCACGCTGGTCGACCAGGGTCGCTTCCGCGAGGCCGAGAAGCTGCTGCGCAAGCACATCGCCGAGCCGGAGGGCCCGGTCGATGAGCCGCTGGAGATCGAGCTGGAGATCATCAGGCGGATTCGGCTGGACTTCGCGCAGCGTCCCGACGAGCTGCTGCGCCGCCTGCGCCGCCGGATACCCGACGTGACCAGCGCCGACCTCGAGCGCTGGCGTCGCGCCGGCGTGCTGCAATATCGCGTAATCGACGGGCAGATCCGCTACTTTCACGCCGAGCCGGGCAACCTGCTGCGCTGCTGCCCGCAGGCCCGGCGCCGCGTGAGCAGCTCGCAACCGGCGCGCTCGTCGGCCGGCTTCGACCTGCCGGCGCATCTGGCCGAGCTGCTGCGTGAGGCCCGCGCCAGCGGTCGGACACTGGTGCACCCGGTGCGCCACCGCATCCGCTACGAGCTGCGCGTCAAGCCGGGCAACCCGCGTTTGCGGCCCGGAGCACGCGTGCGCTGCTGGCTGCCCTTTCCCCAGCAGTACCGCCAGCAGCAGGACGTGCGGCTGCTGCGCACCGAGCCGCCCGGCGGCCGCGTGGCCGAGGACGACTGTCCGCAGCGGACGGTCTACTTCGAGACCACGCTGGGGCCGCAGGCGCCGCCGCCGCGGTTCGCAGCCGTCTTCGAGTTCACCACTTACGCCTACGTGCCGCAGCTCGACCCGGCCGCGGTGAAACCCTACGACACGGGCTCTGCGCTGTATCGCACCTGTACCGCCGAGCGGCCCCCGCACATCGTCTTTTCACCCGAGCTGCGCCGGCAGGCGCGCGAGATCGTCGGCGACGAGACCAACCCGCTGCTCAAGGCGCGGCGCATCTTCCGTTGGGTCTCCGAGAACATTCCCTGGTGCTCCGAGATGGAGTACAGCACCATCCGCAGCCTCTCGCAAAAAGCCCTCGCCGCCCGCCGGGGCGACTGCGGCGTGCAGGGCATGCTGTTCATCACGCTGTGCCGGGCGGCGGGCGTGCCGGCCCGCTGGCAGTCGGGCTGGCAAACGCTCCCCGGGCGCTGGAACATGCACGACTGGTCGGAGTTCTACGTCGAGCCGTGGGGCTGGCTGCCGGCGGACGCGTCCTACGGGCTGCAGGACCATCCCGACCGCGCGGTGCAGGAGTTCTACTGCGGCCATCTCGATCCGTACCGGCTGATCGTCAACCTCGACTACGCCCGCGAGCTGTGCCCGCCCAAGATCAGCTTCCGCAGCGAGCCCAACGACTTCCAGCGCGGCGAGATCGAGATCGACGGCCACAACCTCTATTTCAACGAGTGGAGCTGGGATCTGCAGCTCGAATACCTGCCCGGCGCGCGCCCTTAGACGCCCCGGCCTTGAAGTTATCGGGCCCCGGCGAGGCCGGTGGACCCGCAACTAACGCCCCCGGTTGTGAATGGCGATACAACAGCAGGTGGGCAGGTCGGCCACCGTTGTATGCGGAGAACCGACCCGATCTCGATAACTGGTGGGCCGTGGGCAAGAAAGCAACCCAGAACGCACCCCGACGGGTCCGCAAGTCGCCCGAAGAGCTGCGCGAGTGCCTGGACCGTCTCGACGAACAGACCAACGCCACCGCGGTCAACGTGCGTCGTTCCGACCGCTACGAGTACCGCGTGCGGGCGATGCCGATCGACCTGGAGCAGGCCGGCACGGGCTGGGTGCACTACGAGGTGCCGACCCGCAACCTGAGCCGCGAAGGCGTGGCTTTCCTTATCGGACACTTCGTTTACCCCGGCACGGCGTGTCGCGTGCATCTGGTCACGCTCCAGAACCAGCGCCAGGTGGTTACCGGCAAGGTGGTGCGCTGCCGCTACCTGCCAGAGACGGTCTGTCTGCACGAGGTCGGCGTGCACTTCGACAACCCCATCGACGTGGGGCTGTTCAACCGCGGCGCGGCCCGGTTGCGCTTCCTGATGGTCGACGACGACCCGGCCATGCACAAGCTGGTCGGGCACCTGCTCAAGAGCCTCGACGTCGAGCTGACCCACGTCGAGGACGGGAAGCGGGCCATCGAGATGGTCAAGGCCGCCCAGTTCGACCTGATCCTGCTGGACATGGAGCTGCCCGATTTCGACGGCTTCCACGTCGCCAAGGAGCTGCGCAAGCAGGGCTTTGCGCGTACTATCGTGGCCTTCACGGCCATGAGCGGCGACGACGTCGAGGAGCGCTGTCTGGCGGCGGGTTGCAGCACGCTGGTGACCAAGCCCGTCACCATCGACAAGCTGATCGCGCTGATCGACTCACTCAAGAACGATCCGCTGGTCAGCAGCTTCTCCGATGACCCGGAAATGGCCGAGCTGATCGATTCGTTCGTCATGGAGCTGCCCGAGAAGGTAGGCAAGCTCGAGACCGCTTTCGCCCAGCAGGACCTGGCCGGCCTGACGCGCATCGTGCGCATGCTCAAGGGCGAGGGCGGTGCCTACGGCTTCGATGCCATCACCCAGGCCGCCACCGAGGTCGAAAAGGCCATCGCCGACGTTACCGACATGTCGGAGATCCGCGCCCAGCTCAACGAGCTGATCCGCGTGTGCCTCTCGGCCCGCTCGACGCGCGCGGGCTGACGAACTGCTCCAGCCACCGCACGCCATGCCGGGCCACTTGCGCGATCACCTCCGGGTACAATTCGCGCTCCGCCGTCGCCACCCGCGCCGCCAGGGTTTCGGGCGTATCATCGGGCAACACCGGCACGCGCCGCTGGGCCACGATCGGGCCGTGGTCGTACAGGTCGTCGGCCAGGTGCACGGTGCAGCCTGATTCGCCCTCTCCCGCGGCCAGCACCGCGCGATGCACGTGCATACCGTACATCCCCTGCCCCCCGAACTTCGGCAGCAGCGCCGGATGGATGTTCAACACGCGCGCCGCGTAGCGCGCCGGAATGCGCCACAGGCACAAGAAGCCGGCCATGACCACCAGCTCCACGCCCGCCGCGTCCAGCGCGGCGGCGATTGCCTGCGAGAAGCCCTCCAGCGTCGCGTGCTCGCGACGGCGGACGATGCGCAGCGGCAACCCGGCTCCCCGGGCGATCCCGCAACCGCGGACCTCACCGCGCGAGCTGATCACCACCGCGATCTGCACGCCGGCCAGCCGACCGTCGGCGATGCGCTCGACGAGGTTTTCGAGGGTGGTTCCGCCGCCCGAGATGAGTACGCCCAGCCGCAGCGGGCCGGGCGGATCCTGGTTGGTGGGGCAGTGGTCGGGCATGTTGTAAAGCACGATCCTGGTGGTGCTCAGACGGCCGTCTTCTGCGGGGCGTCGCTGGCCGCCGGCTGGCGCGGCTTGAGCGCCAGCAGCTTCTCCTCCAGCCCGGCGCGCTGCAACCCCTCGATGACCTGACCGACGTGTTCGATGCAGCGCAGATCGTCATGCGTATCGCTGCCGACGCTGATGGCGACGCGGTGCTTGGGCAGGATGCGCAGCCAGGGGCCCTGGCTTTCGAGCGGCAGCATCGAGGTGTTGACCTCGTAGAAGATGCGGGCGTTGGCCATCGTGCGGACCACCTGGTCCATGGAAGTATTGGGGAATCTGCGGGCCACGTCGGTGTTGGCCAGACCCACCGGACAGGGCCAGCGGCGCACCTGGTTGGCCAGTTGCGTCAGGCCGGCCCAGTCCACGAACTCGAAAAGCACGTAGTCGATGCCGTTGAGCATTCCGCGGATCGTGCCCAACCACTGCTTGTTCAGCGGCCAGTTGATCTCGCAACCGCAGAAGACGTGCAACTTGTCGGCCCAGCGTCGACGGGCGGCGTGTACCTGCTCGACGTAGTCGCGCAGTTCGGAGGCGAAAACGCGCTGAAACTCCTTCTCGCTGGAAATCTCGCGTGAGGTGGGCGTGCAGAACAGATGGTCGCTGATGCCGATGCCGTCGAAACGCACCGACCGCGCCGCCAGGTGCGCTTCGCACAGCTCGTCGATGCTGTAGGCGCCCGCCGAAAAGGGCGTGTGATTGTGCAGGTTGCAGATCGATCGGCCCATGCTCATGTCCCCAGAAACCTTCGAATCAACGACAACCGCAACGCCTGGCAGACCGCGACACCCGCATCCGCCGCGGCGCGACCTGGCTTCCCGGTCCCGTCGGGTCGTGCGGTACCACGTGCAGAACGCGCCAACCCCTTGAAAACGGATTCACAGCCGGGAGAAACTGGGCGAACAACCATCGCCATGTGGTGGTTCCCCCAGGCCCGAAACCACCTGACACCGGTCGGCCGTCCGTCGGGCGGCGGCCGGGAGCCCCGGCGTCCCGCTGGTGTAAAGCGAGTATACCCCCGACCCAATCAGAAGCCAACGCTCCATTCGCTGGCCGCAACACATCTGGCCTTGCGAATGACTGCAAGTTTTTTCGCCCGCTGGCTTGAATCCGCCCCGGGCGGCGCAAGAATCATGCGGTCGCCCAGGCCCCGCGCCGGGCGTCACCCAACCGCGGCGGCGCCGGCCAGACGGACGTGCGCCGCCGACTGCCGGATCACGGGCCACTGCCACGGAGGAACGCCAGATGACCATCGAACGGATGTTGCGTCTGATCGCCGGCTTCTTCGTCCTGCTGTCGCTGGCACTGGGGCATTGGGTCGACGAATACTGGTATCTGTTCACCGCGTTCGTGGGGCTGAACCTGTTGCAGTCGGCCTTCACCAACTGGTGCCCGATGATGACCATCCTGCGCAAACTGGGCGTGCCCGGGAACGCCGCGTCGAGCTCGACCCAGCCGCCTGCCGCCGCTGGCACCGCCCGGCAGACCTGATCCGCCGTGCTCAGGGCCTGCCGGCCGGGCGGGCCGTGGGGCCGGCTTTGCTCGTGGACGTCGGGGCAGGCAGCCGCCGGGCCTGCAGCCTCCAGGGTACCTGCTCGACCGGTCGGCCGGCGACCTCGGCATAGGGGTAGATGAAGTAGTTGAGCGGCTCGCCGGCCTGCGGCGGCACCAGGCGCAGGTCGCGCCCGACGGTGAACTCGATGCGGTCGGCCGGCAAGGTGCCGAAGTAGGCTTCTTTCCTGCCGCTCTTGGCGGCTTCGCTGGCGTCGATGCCCACCCAGCCGACCCCAGGCTCGTAGACCTCGGCCCAGCAGTGATAGCCGCGTACCGGCGTCGGTTCGGCGGCATCGGGCATCGGGAAGCCCATCACGAACCGGGCGGGGATGTTCGCGCAACGGCACAGGCCGATCAGCAGAGAATGGAAGTCGGTGCAGTTGCCGTAGCCCGCCCGGCAAGCCCACAGCGCGTCGCCGCGGCCCCAGCCCTGGCCATGTTTGCTGTAGGTCATCGAGGCCAGCACGTGGTCGTAGATGACCCGCTGCCTGGCGCCCGGGTCGTCCAGCCCGCGGCACAATCGCTGCGAAATGCTGCGGAGCTCACCGTCCAGGGGTATGCGCCGGCAGGGTTTGAGATACGGGCTGTCGGCCGGCGGGGCAGGGGCGGATCGGCCGCGGTGTACCTGCCGCTCGATGACCCAGCGCAAGTGCACCACCGGTTCGGGCTGCGGGCCGTCGGGTTCGAGGTAGAGGAAGCGGTTGCCGTGTTCGTCGTGCGTGATGCGCGCCGGCCACGGGCTGGCCAGCACAGAACCCAACAGACGCTGGTGGGTGTTGGTGGCCGGCAACGGAATCCACACCCGCACGTCGTCGCGTCCCGCCAGGGGGCCGAGGTCGACGGCGTACTCGAGCTCATAAACCGCGGCCGATTTCCAGGGGTCGAACTCGTCGGCGCCGGCGATCGCCGCGGCGGTCCCGATCACGGCCAGTAAGGAAAACAGGTCGCTGCGCTGCACGCCCACACCCTCCCTTGGTAGTACCCCTGCCGCCGGAACCCGCATCCGGCGGCGTGTCGGCGGTATTCGAACACATCCCGTCCCTCAAGGCAACGACACGCTCGCCAACACCCCGAGCCCGCAGGCCCGGCCAGGCGAGACGATCATCGACGGCCGACGGCAACGCGCAAGCCATCTGGCACGACGCGGACATTTCGCATTCGTCGTCGTGCACTCCAGACCCAGCGCTTCGATCTTGACGCCCTTGGCGGCCGGCAAGCCGGGCGAAGCCCAGCCTGCAATCTGGTACCCTTGGCGTCGCTGGCTGCTTCCGGGCGGCGTGTTGATCTAGCCGCGGCGGGCTGCCAGGATGAGGTCGGGGCTGTGCCCGGGCTGGTAGGGCTCGCGGGCGAACGAGCCGAAAAACTCGATCCTGGTGGCGCCGCCGGCGCGGGCCGCCTGTTCGAGCTGCTCTCTGCGGATGCCCAGGAAGCTGGCGCTGTGGGTTGTGTGACGCAGCTCCGAGCCGGCGATCTCGATCTGCAACACGTCGATGAAGGCCCGCTCGCCGGCGCGATGAACGCCCTTGACGATCAGCCGCCGCGCAGCGCCGTCGGCCGGCAGCAGTTTGCACTTCTGCCAGACGCTGGGGCCCTCGGCCAGCCGCCACAGGTTGAGCACCTGGACCACCAGCACGCCCCCGGACCGCAGTGCTGCCAGCATGGCGCCCAGCGCCCGCTCGAGCGTGCCGTCGTCGCGCGCCAGCGACAGCGAATTGCCCACGCACACGACGGCGTCGAACGGCTCGCCCTCGGGTGGCGTCTCGTACGACCGGCGGACCCAGCGCAGCCCGTCCGGCTCGCCCCAGCGGCGGCGACAGTGGGCCACCATGCGCTCGTCCACGTCGGCCCCCTCGACCTCCAACCCCCACGAATGCCACCACGCCGCATGCCGGCCGGTGCCGCAAGCCGCGTCGAGCAGCCGGCGCACCGGCACCTGCGCGAACAGCTCGCGGTAGAACGATTCCTCGTTGGCCAGCCGCCTGTCCCAGTCGACCAGCGCGTCGTAGGTTTCGGGCTCGAGGCCGAATTGCTCTGTGGACTTCGACATTTCGTGCTCCTCGCAGGCTCTCGCTGAGGCGTCGATGGCTTATCCTATCGCGCAGAGCCGTCGCAGCGACGCGATTTGCTGGGGGCCTGTGGTGGAGAACTCCTGGACCATTCTGCACGCCGGCGCGTTGGGCGATCTGACGCTGACGCTCCAGTTGGCCTGTCGTCTGCCGGGCGTGGAGCGCGCCAGCCGGCTGACGCTGATCTCGCGGGCCGATCCCGGCGACCTGAGTGCCGCCCGGCCGGCGGTGGTGCGCTACAGCGCCGAGGGCCTGCCGCTCGACTGGCTGCATGCCGACGACGATCGGCCGCCGCCCGCGCGGCTGCTCGAGCTGCTGCGTGGAGCCAAGGTGCTCAGTGCGCTGGGGGATACGCGCTCGGTGGTGCACCAGCGGCTGCTGGAGCTCGAGCCGGCGGTGCTCTACAGCTTCGATCCGCGGCCACGGCCGGGCATCGCCCGTCACATCGTAGCGCAGTGGTGCGACGCGCTGCGCCAGCAGGGCCTGCACCTCGTGCGGTCGGAAGACGAACTGCTCCAGTGCGAGGCGGTCATCGGCGAGCTGCGTTCGCGAGACAATGGCGCGCCGCCGATCGAAGTCGCGCCCGCCACGCGAGAATACGGCCGCGCCCTGCTGGCCCGCAGTCTGCCCGAGCTGGACGGGGCCAGAGCCGTGGTGCTGCTCCATCCCGGCAGCGGCGGGAAGCGGAAGTGCTGGCCGCTGGGCGGCTTCGAGCACGTGGCCCGGGCGCTGGCCGACGCCGGCTGCGCGACGTGCTTCGTTATAGGACCGGTGGAGCGCGAATGCTGGCCCGAGCAGCGCATCGCACGGCTGCGCGACGATTTCGCGCTGCTCGACTGCACCGACTGTGACGACCTGCTGGCCGCGTTGGCCGCGTGCGTCCTGCTGATCAGCAACGACAGCGGCCCGGCCCACCTGGCCGCCCTGATCGGCACCGCCACGCTGACCATCTTCGGGCCGACCTCGCCCCGGCTGTGGCGACCGCTGGGGCCGCGGGCACGGGTGCTGGCCGGCGATCCCAGCTCGGGGCTGGCAGATTGGGGCGTCGCGCCGGAAGTGGTCGTGCGCGACGCGCTGCTGAGCCTGACCGGCTGAGTGGTCAGATCACGATCGGAGCGGTCAGCCGATCGTCCGCCACGCCGAGGTGCATCAGCACCAGCAGCTCCGCCAGCTCGCACAGGTCTGCCCGGTCGAACGCCCCCGGCTCGTGGCTGTCTACGTCGAGCACGCCCCAGCATCCGCCGTCGGCCTCGAACAGCGGGATGACCAGCTCGGCCCGGTCGCGCGGGTCGCAGGCGATGTAGTCGGCCCCCAGGCGGGCGACATCGGTGACGATCAACGGCTGCTGCGCGCGCCACGCCCGGCCGCAGGCCCCGTGCAGCCCGATGGGCGAACAGGCCGGCTTGTTGCGGCTTGGGCCGAGCACGAGCTCGCCCGGCTCGCCCGGCAGGTAGAAGCCGATCCACGAAACGCCCTGCGTGCCGAGCGTCTCCCACGCGGCGTCCACGAAACGGCGCATGTCCACCTGCCGGTCGCCGACCGGCGTCAGCAGCTTGCGCAGTTCGCAGTAGCTCCGGGTCATGAGGGCGATTGTGGTTGGCGCCGCCGGGAGAGACAAGCGCAAGAAAGTGGGCCGGCGGTCGGGACGTGCGGGGGGGAACACGTTGCACCGACGCGGTCCGGCCCGAGGGCTGTTGGCTGCCGCGCGTGGCGGTCGTCTGACGTCGCGTTACGTCGTTGGGGCGGGAGTTTAGCGTTCGTCGCGACGCTTCGCAACACCCCGCGCTGCCCGTGTCGAGCAGAAAACAGGGCTCTTCGCGAATCGTGCGCCACCTCATCGGCTCCCACGGCGGCGCGGACGAAGCAACCCGCTGATCACTGGGGATAGAGGATTCGAACCTCTACTAACTGATCCAGAGTCAGTCGTGCTACCATTACACCAATCCCCAATCTCCTTACCGCAGTTTATACGCTGGCCGCGAGTTTTTCAACAAGGACCGATAAGGCCGGGGCCGGTCTCACGTGCGGCCGTAGTGCTTCAGTTTCCATCGGCGCCGCCGCCCGAGCCGGGCGAGTTTTTCCGTCGCCGCCGGCTCGATCTCGCGCCACAGCCGCCGCCAGGCGTCCGGGGCGGCGCCCCAGCGGGCGCAGTAGCAGCGCAGCAGGCGCAGCCGATCACTGCGCGTCAGGCCGGGCACCTCCAGCAGGCTCACGTGCAGCCGGGCCAGGGCGCGGATTTCGTCGCGCCGCCGCACGCGCCGCGCGCTGCGCAGCCCGTCCATGTCGATCCACACCAGGCGCAGCGGCCGGCCGGCCCGCACCAGCAGGTTCTGGGCCTTGCAGTCGCGGTGCACCAGCCCGGCGGCGAAGAGTTGGCGCAGCATCCGGGCCAGGCCGGCCGCCAGCTCGCGTTTACAGGCCAGCCAGGCCGGGCCGGAAAGCCGCTGGTGCTGCCGGCGCAGGTAGGCCTCAAGGTCCTGTGCTCCGGGCAGACGCTCGGTGATCAGCAGGCTGTCGCGCACCAGCGGCCCGAGGCGCCGTTCGAGCACCGCCAGCGGCCGGGCCGTGGGCACGTCACGATTGAGCAGGCGGTTGGCCATGATCCAGCCGCGCAGACTGCGCGACGGAGCCAGCCAGCCGCGCAGGCGACGGCGCCAGTTGCGCCCCAGCGGGCGCTTGACGATCACCGGCAGGCTCTGACCCGTGCGCGGCAGCGCCGCCCTGGCCACCAGTGCCGAATGTGAGCGCTTGCAGAGACTTTCCTCCTCGAACCACGCCGACGGGTCGTGCAGCACCCGCCGCCACCAATCGACATCGAGCTCGAGCTTCGAGGCCGGCGACTCGGGCCGGGTCTGCTTGGCAGCCAGGAAGACGTGCCCGCGCCAACCACCTTCCAGCTCCAGGCGCGCGAAATAACGGTTGGTGCCCAGGACCTTGCGATCGCGCTGGCGCCACAACCGGCGGGCGTGCTGGCTGGCCTGCTTGTCGAGTGCCGCCACCAACGCCCGATAATCCAGGCCCAGTTTGCGTCCATGCGGTGAGAGGTCTTCGTACTGGTCGCGCCAGCGGAGGTAGCGTTTGAGAAATCGCAACCGGTCGGTGAGCGTCGCGCGCCGCCGAAACCACTGGTTGAGCTGTGCCAGGTTGCGGACCACCGCGTGGTCGCTCAGCGGACGGCCCACGCGGGCATCCTGCAAATCGACCAGCAGTGCGCGGTAGCGGCCCGGCGCCAGCGGCTCGATCAGGACGTTGCCGGCGTGCATGTCGCAATGCTCCAGGCCGCACTGGTGGGCAAAGGCGACCATCTCGGCCAGCAGGTCGGTCAGGTAGGCGATGTCCCGGCGGCGCCGGCGGGGATCATCGTCGGCGCAGAGCTGCTGCCAGAAGCTGCTCAGCAGGTAGGCCCCCGGGACCGCACGCGTCACCAGCAGGTCGCAGCGCCCGTCGTCGACCGACAGGTCGCACGCGTAGCCCAGCGTCTCGACCGTGGGGATGCCAAAGCGGGAGGCGTAGCGCCCCACCTCGAACTCGTAGCGGCACGGCGAGCCCTGCGCCAGTTCCTTGAACCACCCGCGCCAGCCCCGTCGGCGGTAGTACTTGAGGAACAGCCCGACGCCGGCCACGCGCGCCCGGTAGACCCGCCGCAGCGGGTTGGCCTTGACCAGCTCCCAATCCTGCTCGGCGGGCCGACACCAGGCCTCGGCCGGGACGCGCTCGAGCAGCGCGGCGAACTGCGGCAGGCATATCCAGCGCAGGCCATCGGCGCGGCAGCTCAGCGGCTCGCCGCCCGCGCTCGGCTCCGGCACGACGCGCGGCGGCAGTTGGCCGGGGCGCTGCTCGACGGGCTGGTCATGAGGTCCCATCACGACACCCCCTGCCGCGCGGCTGGTTCCAGGTTGTTTATCGCAGCAGTCATCGAACTGTCCGCATCAAGAGCACCTGTCGCACGAGGCCGGCCGCGGGCGGCCGGCTCCCGGCAGCGGCCCGGGCTAGCGCGGGTAGGCCGACTCGAAGCGCAGGCTGCGGGCCAACTGCTCGGCGGCCTGGTCGGCCTGCTGGGCGTGTTGCGGATCGGCCAGAGCGAAGATGACGGCGACGTGTCGCCGCGAGGCGGCCACCACCCATATCGACACGATCGGATTGCGGGCCCGGATGGCTTCGGGGTTGCGCGCGAAAGCGACGTAGGCGCCGTCGGCGCGGCGCAGCTCGACCGGCGGCACGAAGCGGCCCAGCGTCTGCACCGACTCGTCGATCAGCAAGGCCCCCGGCCGGGCGCTGGCGGGCAGGTCGCGTCGGAAGACCGCCAGGGCCCAGTTGGGCAGCCCGTTTTCACCGGGCCGTTGCTGGATGCACAGGCCCGGTCCGCGATGGTACTGCGGCCCGAGCAACTGCCAGTCGTCACCCGGCTCGAAAGCCAGGCCGGCGAAGCGCAGCGTGTCCGCTTCGGGAACATAGAGGTCCTGGCCGCTCAACTCGATCGATTCGCAGACCACGTCGAGCAGTTCGAAGTCGCCGCCGGTGGCCTCGCCCAGCGGTACGTAGTCGACGCTGAGTTGCCCGCCCCACGGCAGGCTGGCCCAGCGGAAGATGCCGTGCTGCAGCCACGGTCGTTGGCGCTCGACGGTCAGGAACTGCACCGCCGGCCAGCCACCGATCGTGCTGGCCCGCGGCTGGGCCACGCTCATGGCCTGAAACAGACGGATGAGCTGGCGGAAGTAGTCGTTGTAGCGGATTTCGATGCGGCGATCGGGCAGGATGGCGTCGCGGCCGCGCAGCCGCCGGTGCACCGGCTTGACGAACACCCCCGGCCGGCGCGGGTCGGCCAACCAGCCCACCGGCGGGCGCACCACCACGGGTGTACCCTCGATTGTCACGGGAGCGGC